>CAVKEA010000008.1:0-52201 GCA_963655305.1 bacterium | reverse complement strand
TTGGGGCCTCTTTTGCTATAAAAAAACGGACTCAGTTATCTGAATCCGTTTTTTTAATGAGGCTATTATGTTACAGCCTCTTCTGTTTATATACAGTTGTCTGCTATTACCATTTTCCTTCTTTAAATAAGGTCATCATTTCCATGGTAAGGCTTGCTTTTTCCGGGTCATCAGGCAAATCGTTTCTCTCTACCCACTGCGCCACAGCTAATTCATCATGGTCTACATGCAGCGTATCTTCTCCATCAAGGTCACAGAAAAAGCCAAACAGCAATGTATCTGTAAAACACCAGGGCTGGCTTTTATAAAACTGAAGATTTTTTACGCGGATACCGACTTCTTCCATCACTTCGCGATGGACGGTTTGTTCTATAGTTTCACCAATTTCAGCAAAGCCTGCCAACAGGGCTGCTTTTTTATATTCCCGTCCTGCATATTGGGATACCAGCAGTTTGTTGCCGTTGCGCACGGCTACGATAACAGCCGGGCAAATCTGCGGATACATCATGGTATGACAATGCTTACAATACATCATGCGTTCTTTTGGGCTGTGCTGCATGGGACGGCCGCACTGTCCGCAGTACTGATGCGTTTGATACCAGTGATGCAGTGACAAGCCCGTCACGCCGGCAAACGCTTGAAACCGCGGTTGGGCCGCACGCATGAAATTGATAGAAACGTAGGTAAATCCCTGGGTTTCCGGTACATCTGCCAGGGCCAGAAAATATGACGTCTGGTCTTCTTGAAAGAGCCAGCGTACCTTGTCCTGCGTCAAGCCAAGGTCACGGTACGTCGGGTAGGTAAACGTTTTGTCTTCGGCAGCACGGACCAAGATAGTCCGTCCCCGATAGGCAAGAATGGGACTGTCCTCTTGAACCGGCACGGGACGATATTCGTTATGATATGTATGAGAGCCTATATCTTGTATCATTCAATACGCTGTGCCCCGTGATTGCAGCATTTGAGAATACGGCCTGTCGATTCGATACCCTGTGCGCGGAACGCATTTACCATGGCATTCATAATCGCTTCTTCGTTTTCGGTGGCAAACGCAATCAGCGTCGAGCCGGAACCGCTAATCGTAGCTCCCAGCGCACCCGCATCTTCAGCCGCTTTTAAAACGACATTGCCGCCAGGAATCAAACGGATACGATACGGAACATGCAGTTTATCCTGCAGGCCGAAGAAAATACGGTCATACTGTTTCGTAAACAAGGAAGATACAAGGAAGCTGACGCGGCTGACATTAAATACGGCGTTTTGGTAATCAATGGTTTTCGGCAGTGCTTCACGAGCTTTTTCTGTCGATACTTCCACTTCCGGGCTGACAGTAATAAATGTCAATTCGTCGTCAATCGGAATCGAATTGGTCAAGGTCTTGCCATCTGCCATAATCGATACGGTCAAACCACCGTAAAGGGCCGGTGCGACATTGTCCGGATGACCTTCCATAGTCGTTGCCAAGGAAAGCATGTCTGCCTTGCTCATTTTATTGCCAGTCAGCGCATTGCCAATCAAAATCCCGCCTACGAGAGCGGCAGAGCTGCTGCCCAGGCCGCGAGCCGGCGGAATTGCATTGACCAGCTTTAACGTGCCGCCTTTGGGAAGCGAGCCTTTATTTTTGATGGCGACGGCTTTCATAGCCCGTCCTACGAAATTTTCATTGAAATCAGTCGGAATAGCGTCTTTCCCCAATCCTTCAATTTCAATATCAATATGCGTTTTGGTGTCATCTTCTGTAAAATAAAAGTCATCAAAAAAATTGAGCGCAATGCCGACGGCATCAAAACCAGAACCAATATTAGCGGACGTAGCCGGAACTCGTACATGAATTTGTTTTGTCATAATTATTACACCTCGATAACGCGAATTGCATTCGCTACTTTACGAACACTCGGCAGGGATTCAATCCGCCGCAGTGCTTCTTCAACCAAGCCAGCCGGTGACTTGTCAATCAAAATAACGATTTCAGCGATTTCTGTTGTTTCATCTTTCTGAATCAGGGAACGAATACTGATATGATAATCTGCCAGCAGGCGGGATACACCAGCCAATACACCCGGCGCATTATTGACAATCATGCGAATATAGTACGGCGCACAAATATCGGCCTGCGGTTTCAGTTTGGCTTCATGCCATACAAAATCACGGCTGCCTGTAATGTTGATATTGCAGTGAAGGATAACATTCATGACATCGCTGACAACAGCACTCGCTGTAGGCAGTGAACCGGCTCCCTGACCGTACATCATGATATCGCCTACGCAGTTGCCGCGTACATATACGGCATTATAGGCGCCGCCGACATTGGCCAGCGGATGGCCTTTGCGGATAAAACTCGGATGAACGTTCAGCGTAATGCCATCACGATCTTGCCGGGCAATCGCCAACAGCTTGATGACGTATCCCATTTCCGTTGCATGCTGGATATCTTCTTGGGCAATCTTTTCAATGCCTTCTACATTGACATCATTGAAAGTGACAGCAGAATGGAATCCCAAGGTTGCCAAGATAGCGATTTTGCGCGCTGCGTCATAGCCGCTGACATCATTCGTTGGGTCCGCTTCTGCATACCCTTTTTCCTGGGCGCCCTTCAGTGCGTCTTCGTACGACATGCCTGTTTCTGTCATGTTGGACAAGATATAGTTGGTCGTGCCGTTCATGATGCCGATGATTTCTTCAATCCGATTGCTGTTGAGAGACGAATACATCGGCCGTACAATCGGAATCCCGCCGGCCACGCTGGCTTCAAACTGAAAATCGACATTGTTTTCTTTAGATAATTTCAGCAGCGGAATGCCGTAATCTGCAATCAAATCCTTATTGGCACTGACAACACTTTTCCCCTTTTTGAAGCATTGTTCAATGCAGTCTTTGGCAAAGTCGGCACTGCCCATGACTTCGACGACAATTTCAATTTCGTCATCATTGATAATGTCAGCGAAGTCTGTCGTCAGCTGAATCGTTTCCGGAAGATCCATTTTTTCATATTTCTGCAGGTCCCGGATAAGAACGCGTTTAATATTGATTTTGGTATTGAGCTGTTCTTCAATACTAGGGCCATTCATCGTCAATAAATCAACAACGCCCTTGCCTACGGTGCCGCATCCCAACAATGCAATCGATACTTCTTTCATTTCTTTTCCCCCTCACCATATAGTACTATGTATTTAAGCTTGTCCAATGATTTCTACTTTGCTGACACCGGACAGCTTTTCCAGTTTTTTAATTAAATCATCAATAGATTCTTTCATTTCTTTCGTTTCTATCGATATGCTGACATCTGCCATTCCCTGCAGCGGAATGCCCTGGTTAATCGTCAAGATACTGCCGTTGCTGTCTGCTACCGTATTCAGGACTTGTGACAATTCGCCAGGTTTATCCAAAATCATAATGGCAAGCGTAACGATTTTTCCCTGCGTAACATCATAAAACGGAAAAACGTAGTCTTTATATTTGTAATAGGCACTGCGGCTCAAATTCATCATATGCACCGCTTCGTTAATCGTTTTTTTCTGATGATGTTTTAGGATTTCTTTGACTTTAATCGTCTTTTTTATCGCTTCTGGAAGGATATCTTCACGTACCAAATAAAATTGGTAGTTTTTTCCTTCTTTTGCATCTTTCATTACGATTCCTCCTCTACAAAATAGGAATACGTCGCCTGCAGTCCCTGCAAGAGCTTCGTTGCCGGTTTCCACTGCAGTACTTGTTTCGCAGCCGTATTATCCAAAGCAGAACGATAAATATCACCGCCGCGGGCATCTGCATAGGAAACCTGCACGGGAACTCTTGAAAAATACAAAAGAATTTCTTTGAGCGCATTAATGGTCGTTTCAATGGCCGTACTGACATTGTAAATACCGGACGGAACGGCTGCATCCATTGCCTTGATATTGGCTCTTGCTACGTCTTTTACATAAATAAAATCGCGGGATTGTTCCCCATCACCAAAAATAGTCAAATCCTTTCCCTGCACCAGAGCTTTCGAAAAGACATAGACTACACCGCCTTCACCATGACTGCCCTGCCGTTCTCCATAGACGTTGGAATACCGCAGAATCGCATAGGAAAGGCCAAATACATCGTGATACATCTGAATGTATTTTTCAGCAGTGACTTTGGTCAAGCCGTAAAACGATGTCGGCATAAGCGGCTGGTCTTCTTTCAGTGGAACATTTAAATTATCGCCGTATACAGCTGCAGAAGAAGAAAAGATGATTTTTTCTACATGATATTTACGGCACATATCCAAAACGTTAATCAGACCCATAATATTGAGTTCCGCATCTTCTTTGGGATGTTCCATCGAATAGGGAACCAGCGTCTGTGCCGCTTCGTGGAAAACAATTTGAACTTTTTCATCGGCAAAAATACGATCCAATGCCTCGGTATGACGAATATCTTCTTCATAAAAGACAGCCTTGGGATTTAGGTTCTTTCGGCTGCCTGTGCTCAAATTATCAACAATAATGACATGATGTCCTTCTGCAATCAGGCCATCGACTAAATGTGAGCCAATAAAACCAGCTCCGCCTGTTACTAATATATTCATACTCATTCCTCCCTCTGTCTTTGTATTACGGCAGCATCCCAAAATGAATGGGTTCAATATGACGTTCCTTCATCAGTTCTTTCGTTGTCTGCGACAGAAGGGCATGCAGCTCGTCTTCCCAATGATAGCCCCAAGAAAAAACCTGAGAAAGGGCTGCTGTACTTCTGCCGGGATGCATCATAATTTCATGAACTCCAAAGGGCATGCGCTGTAAAATATAAGACAGATTGTTGACGTTCATATTGCCGCCGTCTACCATTCCCCAAAAATAATCGGTCGTCGTAAACCGCAGCCGCTTGACATCAGCCATGGCTTTATGAGCCAAAAACGTCAGGCCGTTGCGTCCCATGACGCGGACCGGACCGGCAGAAAACGCCTTAAACAGATAAGGTTCCTGCGGCACGCGCAGCCGATGTAAACCATATTTTTTCATCAATGTCTGAACAATGGCCCAAATAGGCGGCAGCATATGCATATGCTGATGACTGTCTACATGTGTAATGTTCAGCCCTTGTGCCATGATTTTTTCCATTTGTGCATCCAATTCACGGTAGACCTGCTCATAATCAATCTGTCCTTCCATGATTTTTTTGACAAAGGGAATATAGCTTTCCGGTACCAGGCCGTTGGCATCGACCAGCGTCGGTACTTCTCTGGGAGAAAGAATGGTCGGCAGGCTGCCTACCAGGCATAAATGAATGCCAATTCCCAGCCCCGGGCATTGTTTGGCCAGCGCCACGGCTTCGTCAAAAGCCGGGCCGGATGCTAACAGGGAGGTACTGCGCAGCACACCTTTCTCATACGCTTCTATGACTGCATGATTTACTTCTGTGTGAATGCCGAAATCGTCGGCATTAAAAATAACTCTGTTCATCGTTTCGCATCACCGTAAAAAATCAAAATTTTTAAAATTCAGTTTTCCCACTTCTGCCAACGCTTCGCTGCCGTATGCGCTGCAAAACACCTGTATGGTCTGGGAAATCCCTAAATAGGCTCCTTTGGGAAAGGGCATGTCATAGCGGGCTGATAAGGTTTTCATGGCTTCTACAAACCCATTGCGGGCCAATATAGACGCAGCAGCTACTGCCGTATCCCGTTCCCCCTTGGGGACTTGTATGACCTGATGAGATGCAGCTGTACTGCCAAGCGCCTGAAGAACATATTCCTCTTTTCCGAACTTATCGACTATTATACATGGACATTCGTATTTTGACAATAGGCGGCAAATGTTTTCTCCATGAAGACGTCCCAGCAAATGGTTCAAATTTTTATGCTGTTTTTTCAAGCTGTTGTACTGCGCATTATATTCTTTGGGCATCAATACGGTCGTCACGCAGCGGTCGCCAAGCATCTCCCGAATCGCCTTCGCCAACGCCGCTATTTTCGTATCCGTAAGCATTTTACTGTCGCAGACACCAAGACTTCGCAGTTTGCCTTCTTCTTCCTTGGTAATCAGGCAGGCAGCTCCGGCAAGCGGGCCGAACACGTCACCCTTGCCGGATTCATCACAGCCTATCCAGCAGGGAATGCCGGCTGGATGCAGACCATCCATCACAACACCAGAAACATCCCGTTCTTTAGGAGCAGGCGCCCCTTGGGCCAGTGCTTCCACCGTATGCTTGAAAGGAGATTCTTTGCCTTGTACCACGACAGAAAATCCCTTTTTACCATGGTATATATTGACGGTTGCCTCATGGCTGCCGTCAGCGCAGTGCAGCTGATGCCCGTAGTTGATATCTTTTTCACGGCTGCAGTGAATGCCGGCTTCTGCCAATGCGTTCTTAAACTGCGCCACTCGTTTTTGTAATAGGTTATCCATAAATCGTATAAGCCTCTTCCTTTGCTTTCCGCTGCCATTCTTTGAGAGGAATACCGGTCTTGACAGCTGCCCGGCGGCAGTCTTCATATTCAGCAGAAATATTCGTAACGATACCGCCATGAGAACAAATCTTGCAGTGTATGTCTTCTCCATCAACGCGAACTACCTGTATGGTGCGTTCACAAATCGTACGCTGGACCGGAAAATACCGCATGCCGATGGATGTCGTCTCAGCAAACACAATGGCGGCAGCATCTTCCAGCAGTTCTTTACGGCATAATATGCAGAGCATCGATGCCATGCGGCATTTTTTCATCATAATCGGCACAGCCCAGACATCATTGACACCCAACTCAAGCAGCCGCTTGAATACATATTCCATGCACTGCGGATTCATATCATCAATATTGGCTTCTATCTGCCAAAGCATTTCCATTGCCTCACCTCATTCGATTGATTGTATCAGCCATGCGGCCTGCGCCAAACCCATTGTCAATGTTGACGACAGCTACACCAGCTGCACAGCTGTTCAGCATCGCAAGCAGGGCCGACAACCCGTGAAAATTGGCACCATAGCCGATACTCGTCGGCACGGCAATGACCGGCTTGTCTACCAGACCACCGACAACGCTGGCCAGTGCCCCTTCCATGCCGGCGACAACGATGCAGACATTGGCCTGCCGTATTTCTTCACTGCGCGCCAAGAGGCGATGAATGCCGGCAACGCCGACATCGTAAATCCGCTGCACTGTATTTCCCATAATTTGTGCAGTCAGGGCCGCTTCTTCCGCAACGGGAATATCACTCGTCCCGGCTGTAATGACAGCAATCACACGGTCTCCGTTTTGTACGGTCTTATCGTTCCATTGGTACACCATATGAGCCAGTTCATCATACTGTACTGTCGCAATATCCGAAGCCAGTGCATCATATACGGCTTTTTCTGCCCGCGTGCCAATGACGTTGTCATATTTTTTCATGAGAAGCCGCAAAATATCTACAGACTGGCTGACCGTCTTGCCGGCACAATACACGACTTCCGGGAAACCGCAGCGCCGCTGCCGCTGTAAATCCAAATTGGCAAACCCCAAATCCTGCACGCTGCCGGCTTGTTCCTCTACGGCAGACACAGCATCATGCAGTGACAATGCACCTTGTTTATATGATTCTAAAATCGTCGATATATCTTTCATCGCTTACTCCCGAAATCCATTGCTTTCCCATGCTTTATACAAAACAATGCCTACAGACATGGACAAGTTGAGCGATTCTGTATCACTGCGCATAGGGATGGTCAAAACATCGTCACAGCAGGACAAAAATTCGTCTCCCAAACCGCTTCCTTCATTGCCAAAGGCCAAAATGACCGGGCGGCTGTAATCGGCATGAACATACGATACGGTTCCCTGGGCTGCCGTGCCGTAAACGAGACGGTCTTCATTCGTACAAAAGGTATCTAGTTCTTCATCTGTCACATGCTGTACAATGGGCACTTTAAAAATAGCTCCCATAGCACTGCGAATGGTCTTGTCATTATACACGTCTACACTGTCTTCACTGAGAAGAATGGCTCCGACATTGGCAGCGGCTGCCGTACGAATAATCGTACCGAGATTGCCCGGATCTTGAACAGCCCGCAGATACAGCACCACTTTATCCGGCGCAATGGCCGGCAGGCTTTCCAAATCATACGCAAAAAAGGGCAGCATGGCAGCAATTCCCTGCGGGGTCTTAGTGTCTTTTATTTTATCATACACGCTGTCCGTCACAGAAAAAAACGTCCAATCCAAGCGGCATCCTTCTTCATACAAGGCTGCAAATCCTTCATGCGCCTTTCCTTTAGGCGACACAAAACAAATGCCGTCTTGAATGCCTGTAGCAATCGCGTCGCTGACAAGACGCAGGCCTTCTACAAAAACCCGCTGCTGTGTTTGACGGCCTTTTTTTTGTTTCACTGCACAGGCCAGTTTTACCCATTGATTCTCCCGTGACGTAATTTCTTTTATTTCTTCGTACATCCTGTTCCTCCTGATGCTCAAAGCGATATTTTCACTCACCTTGCCGTATGTATAACTGAAATAAGGGGCTGCGCATGAAGGATTTTTCCTTATGCGCAGTCCCTCTTGTACATGTCGTTTGTCGTAAAAATTACATCTTTTACATTCTGATGCTGCAGATATATCACACTGCGAGAAAATTTCGACGAACGCAAAACGAACTACGAAAGGGGCTTGTCGTTTTGACAGCCCCTTCTATTGTCTTTATTGTTTATTTGTATCTTGCGGTTTATTGGAAGAAAGCAGGCTGTCGCGGTTTTGTTTAATGCTGGACAATGTTTTTTCCAATGTCGATTCCACATATTTAAGGACATCCCCGGCGTATGTGATGGAACTGCTTTTAAGTTCTTCTGATGACTGGTTAGCATTCAAAATAATCTGATTAGCATGTTCCTGCGCCTGACGAACCAATTCGCTTTCTTCTGTCAATTTAGCGATGTAATCTTTCGCCTGCGCAACCATGCTGTCTGCATGATGCTGTGCATCGGCGATAATTTTTTCTTTTTCTGCTAATACTTTCTTGGACTGTTCTAATTCTGTAGGCATTGATTCTTTCAAATCATCAATAATCTGAAGCAGCTCTTCTTCTTCAATCATTTTTTTGTTGGTAAAAGGCACCTTTGAGGCATTCATTACCAAGCTTTCCAAATCTTCTAATAATTTATCTGAATTCATGTCTTCCACCTCTATACGTCGTATTTGTCCTTAAACTTTTCTTTTAATCTTGCTTCCACATAATCCGGCACCATATCGTCAAGTTTACCGCCGAAGCAGGCCAGTTCACGAATACCTGTCGAACTGATATAGGAATACTGCGTACTTGTCATAATAAATACCGTTTCAATATTGGGTTCCACTTTTTTCATGAGCAGTGCCCGCTGGAATTCATATTCGAAGTCGCTGAGAGCGCGCAGGCCCCGGATGATAATGGTCGCGCCATGTTCCATAGCGTATTCGTTCAAAAGTCCATGGAAGCTGACAACTTCCACATTGGGAATATGCTTTGTCGTTTCACGCAGCATCGTTTCCCGTTCTTCCATCGTAAACAGCGGTTTTTTTGTCGGATTTTCAAATACAGCGATAATTAACTTATCTACTAACTTACTGCCTCGTTCAAATATATCAATGTGTCCATTCGTGACTGGGTCAAAACTGCCTGGACAAATTCCGATTCGCATACCTTATTTTCCTCCCTGATGCCTACGGATAAAGGCAATGCGCGTATCTTTCCCATAGGCTTTCTCTCTGATGACCTCATACAAAGGGCTGTCAGCTATATCTTCATCCTTGCTGCGTTCCATGAGCAGAAGTCCATGAGGTGTCAGCAAATCGTATTGACATATTAAAGCAATTGTATTATTCACCAAATTTTTATTATACGGCGGGTCAGCAAAAATATAATCAAACTGCCGCCCCTGCAAATGCGCCAATGCTTTGGCCACATCCATGCGCAGTACTTCACATTGACCGCTGAAGCCGCACAATGCGGCATTTTGTTTAATGAGCTGCTGCGTATAGTGGTCAATAAATACGCCACTGGCAGCACCGCGGCTCAGAGCTTCCAGCCCCAGAGCACCTGTTCCGGCAAATATATCCAGTATATTTGCGCCTTCCAGCTCGCCATTTGCCAAAATATTGAAAAGACTTTCCCTCGTCCTGTCCAACGTAGGGCGAGTCAGCATGCCTTTTGGCGATTTCAATATTCTTCCTCTTGCACTGCCGGATATGATTCTCACATAATCACCTGCTCGTACACAATCATTATACACGTTTTTCAAGACATATCAAATAATAAACTGCAAAAAATTTTCTCGTTTATTTCTTTGATGGTGTTCATTATTTTTTGATGCGTTCTACTTTCAATTCCTTGCCCTGCATTAAACGAATAATATTATCTTTATGGCGGACAACGACCAAAATAGCTGCCAACAAGCCGAAAACCGTAACCGGCATAGGTTCTGCAAAGAAATACATCGTAATCGGCACCAGCACTGCTGCTACAATCGAGCCCAAAGACACGATACGCGTCAGCGCCACGATTACAGCCCAGACAGCAAACACAATGAGCGTTTCCCAAGGTGCCAAAAACAAAATAATGCCCAAACCGGTCGCAACGCCTTTGCCGCCTTTAAAATGAAGAAACAGCGAACAAGAATGGCCGACAAGTGCCAGCAAGCCGCCCAAAATCATCATGTAAATCTGATATTCCGGGATCATCATGGCACCAGCCAGCTGTCCCAAGTAGACACCCAGCATGCCTTTGCCTGCATCCAAAATCAATACCATCAGGCCGCCGGCAGCGCCGAACACGCGGTACGAATTAGTCGCACCCGTATTATGACTGCCATAGTCACGCGGGTCTTTATGGAAAAACGCTTTGCCAATGACCAGCCCGCTGGGAAACGAGCCGGCAACATATGCCAAAATGAGAAGAACGATGCCCATCATAATGCATCACCGTCTTTCTTTCCTCGCAAAATAAGACGAATCGGCGTACCTTCAAAGCCAAAGGTTTCACGCAGTCTGTTTTCCAAGAAACGGAGATACGAAAAATGCATGAGCTGTGGTTCATTAACAAATAAAATAAATGTCGGCGGCTGCACAGATGCCTGCGTCATATAGTAAATCTTCAACAGCTTGCCGCCTTTAGCCGGAGGCGGATTCGTCAGCTGCGCATCTTCAATCAGTTCATTGAGGACACTGGTCGAAACGCGCATGTGCTGCTGTTCCGAAACAAATTTTACCATATCGGCCAGGCGATTGACACGCTGCTTCGTCAAGGCAGATGCAAAAAGAATCGGTGCATACTGCAGGAATGCCAATTCACGGCGAATGTCTTCTTCAAATTTCTGGCTGGTCTTGCTGTCTTTGGTAATCAAATCCCATTTATTGACGACAATAATGCAGCCTTTGCCGGCTTCATGAACGTACCCGGCAATTTTTTTATCCTGTTCTGTCACGCCTTCTACAGCATCCAATACCAACACAGCTACATCGGAGCGGTCTACGGCACGCAGCGCACGGACGACGCTGTACCGTTCAACAGGAATATCGATTTTAGACTTGCGGCGCATGCCGGCCGTATCAATCAGCACGAACTTAGACCCGTCATAATCCCAATGCGTATCAATCGAATCCCGCGTCGTCCCCGGCATATTGCTGACAATCACGCGTTCCTGGCCCAGCAAGGCATTGGTAAGAGATGATTTGCCGACATTCGGACGCCCGACAAGAGCAATATGAATCGTTTCGTCATCATCTTCTACAACAGGAATCGATTTGATATTTTTCAATACTTCATCGAGTAAATCGCCCAAATTCATCAAATTGACAGCCGATACCCCGATGGGATCTCCCAGGCCCAGATTATAAAATTCATAGATGTTCATTTCCTGTTCCACACTGTCGATTTTATTGACAACCAAAAGCACCGGCTTGCCGCACGAACGAAGAATATGAGCAATATCTTCATCCTGAGGCTGAATACCTGCTTTGCCGTCTACGACGTACAAAATGACATCGGCTTCACGAATAGCCAGTTCCGCCTGATACCGCATACTCGTAAAAATATGATTTTCCGAATCGACAAATTCAATGCCGCCTGTATCAATCATGGTAAATTCCTGGCCAAGCCATTCTGCATCAAAATAAATGCGGTCCCGCGTCACGCCGGGAATGTCTTCGACAATGGAAATACGTTTTTTGACAATGGCGTTAAATAATGTCGATTTGCCGACATTCGGTCGGCCTACGACAGCTACTAACGGTTTATACATAAGCTTATTTCCTTTCCTCATAAGACGAAAAAAGGATAACCGGTACACGCCGGCTATCCTCTTTTTTACGAAAAATTATTTATCTTCTTCTACAGCGTCACCAATGGTAGCACTAGCTTCATCCTGGTTGGATTCCAAATAGCTCTTTACTTCTTTTTCTTCTTCATCTTTCTGAATAGCCAAGACGCTCAAAGAAATCTTCTTTTTGTCTGTATCAATACCGATGATTTTAACGTTCATAACGTCACCGATGTTGACCAAATCTTTAACGGCAGCGCCGCGTTTTTCTGTCAATTCAGATACATGGAGAAGGCCCTGCAGTTCCGGATCAATAGCAAGAATAGCACCGAAAGGAAGCAGTTTTTTAACTTCGCCTTTGACAATATCGCCAACTTCAAATTTTTCAATTGCTGCAATCCACGGATTTTTCTGCAGTGCTTTGAGGGATAACGAAATGCGATTGCGTTCCTGGTCAAATTTCTGTACCAAAACATGTACAGTTTGACCGACTTTGAGGACTGCGTCTACAGAGCTGATACGTTTCCAAGAAATATCAGAAATGTGGAGAAGGCCTTCTACGCCGCCCAAATCAACAAATGCACCGTACGGCATGATTTTGACAACCGTGCCGTCGAGTTCTACGCCTTCTGCAATGTGTTTCAATGCTTCTTCGCGTTTTGCTTCGCGTTCTGCTTCCAAAACAGCTTTACGGGAAAGAACAAGACGGTTTTTATGTTCGTCAATATCGATAACTTTTACCTGGAAAGTCTGACCTACGAGATAATCCAAAGATTTAACGAATTTAACATCGCCCTGTGAAAGAGGAATAAAGCCACGAAGTGATTTAATAGAAACAACAAGACCTGCTTTATTCGTTTCTTTGCCTACACATTCAACGAGCTGGTCGTTTTCAAATGCATCGCGGACTTCTTTCCAGTCTTCGACTTTTTTCATTTTTACGAGAGAAACGACAATAGCGCCTTCTTCTTTAATATTATTGGCAATTTCTACCGTAAGTTCGTCGCCAACTTTGACAAAATCACTGGCTTTTTCCGGAGCGGGAACAGCCATTTCCTTTTTCGGCAGGATAGCTTCTGCTTTCGTACCGATGGAAACATAGGCAGCATCATCATTCACAGAAATAACCGTGCCTTTTACAACGTCACCTTTCTTTGGATTTTCTTCATAATCATACTTGTCCAACAATTCTTCACTCATTACTTCTGTGCCTTCAGCTTGCAAATTTTCCATAATCTCAACAACCTCCTGTATTATCCAATCCGGCGTGGAAGCGCCGGCTGTAATGCCTATATGATTCATACCACGAAACGCCGCCGTCTGTAATTCAGCTGCTGTTTCAACGTGATATGTAGGGCAACCCTGTTCTTTGCACACCTGTGCCAGCCGTCTGGTATTGGCGCTGTTTTTGCCTCCTACGACAATCATGGCGTCTACGGTTTGGGCCAGTGCGATCGCTGCATTCTGACGCTGCTGCGTTGCCGTACAAATAGTCATGTGTACGTCCAAGTCCTTTGTCTTGGTCTGCAGCACGGCAGCAATGCGTTTGAATTGCTCTTGCGAGAATGTCGTCTGTACGACGACTCCCAGGGAATCTGCAGGCAGAATTTCTTCTGCTTCTTTTTCCCTATCTATTATAATAGCACGATTTGCCCCCCATTGTGAAATACTAATTACCTCTGGATGGGCTTTTTCGCCTATAATAATCAATTTTTTACCTTGTTCTACAATTTTTTTAGCATCCTGCTGTGCTTTTTTGACATGGGGACAGGTCGCATCCACGATATGCAGTCCTTTTTTTTCAGCTTCTGCATATACCGCAGGGCCTACACCATGAGAACGAATCAATACGGTTTCCCCCGGCTGAATTTCATCCAGTGAATCGACCGGCTCTATGCCCTGGGCCGCTAAACGAGATACTACCTGGGGATTATGAATAATCGGCCCCAGCGTTTTCGTACCTGTATCGGCATGGGCTGCCATATCTACGGCCCGCCGCACGCCATAGCAAAACCCACATGCTTCTGCTATCGTTACGTTCATTTTTTCACTTCTCCATACTGATTTAGCATAGCTAAGACTATATTGCGAATTTCATCTGTAAATGCTTTGACTGCTTCTTTGTCTGCATGCATTTCCTTCGGCGGCATAACGGGTTCACCAAAGACCACGCAGACTGGGCCTTTCTTTTTTGGAAGGGGCCGGGAATTGATAACAGCTGCCGGCAGTACGGGCACACCGGCTTTCATAGCAATGCCGGCAAATCCGTCGTGGAATTTGCCAAGAATCCCCTGATCCTTGCTCGTACCTTCCGGGAAAATCCCCAGCACTTCTCCCTGTTTGAGCACACGGAATGATTCCATGACTGCCCGGCGGTCAATACGGCCGCGGTGCACCGGAAAGGTATGTACATACCGCAGGAACCAATTCATCAGCGGATTGCGAAACAGTTCTTCCTTTGCCATAAAATGAATCAAATGATGCCGCACGGCTGTTCCTACCAAAGGCGGGTCAAAATAGCTGGCATGATTGCAGACGATAATAAAAGGCCCTTTATCCGGAATATGTTCTTCGCCGTAAACCTTCATGCCGATGAGTGTGTAGGTGACGAAATTAAATATCCAGCGGATAATTTTATAGGTAAATGCTCTCATTGTTCTTTGCGGCGAATCAAATCGGTGATGACATCGGCAGTTTCTTCTAAATTCAATTCGCTGTTGTCCAGAAGCATGGCATCGGCAGCCTGCCTGAGCGGCGATACGGCACGATGTGAGTCTTGGTAGTCTCTGTCCGCAATACTTTTTTCAATCTCTTCCAGCGTTTCGCTGCTTCCCTTGGCCTGCATTTCTAAATAGCGGCGCACAGCCCGGGAATGCACAGAAGCTGTCAGAAAGATTTTGATATCTGCATCGGGCAGGACAACGGTTCCTATATCGCGTCCATCCAAAATGACGCCGCCCTGTTTTGCCATGTCTCTCTGTAATTGTACCAGTTTTTGCCGTACTACTGCAAGAGCTGCAACAGAAGATACGTGAGAAGATATCCTTTGTGTGCGAATTTCATCCGTAACTTCTATGTCATTTACGTATACACGGCACGTATCTGCCAAAGGTTCCAACCGTACTGTCAGGTATTGAATAAAAGAACCTACGGCCTCTTCGTCTTTTATATCGATATGCTGCTGCAGAACAGCCCAGGTAATCGCCCGGTACATCGCGCCTGTATCGATATATAAATAATGAACTCTGCCAGCAGCCAAGCGGGCCGCACTGCTTTTTCCCGCGCCAGCCGGCCCATCAATAGCAACTGTTAATTTTCCCATGATTCACTCTCCTTTGCCGCTGCCTTTCCGGCTGCATAGCCTGTAGAAAAAGCAGCTTGTAAATTATAGCCGCCTGTAAAAGCGTCAATATCCATGACTTCACCGGCAAAATATACATGCGGCGTAATCTTGGATTCCATCGTTTTGGGATTAATTTCTTTTACAGATACGCCGCCGGCCGTAACGATAGCTTCTTCTATAGGACGGGTACCTGTAATCGTCAGTGACAACGCCTGCAGCGTATCCACCAGATCCTGCCGCTGTTCTTTAGAAAGCTGATTGACAGGCAGATGCACATCGATGCCGGCTTGTTCCAAAACAATGGGAATGAGCCGCTGCGGCAGCAGTTCCTTCATGGCATTTTCTACTTCTTTGCGTATATATTTTTGAAAATCGCGCTGTACGCGCTGGTCCAGCTTTTCTTTGGACAATGCCGGTTTGAGATTGATGCGCAGCTGCATCGGATAGACGCACTGTTTTTTGTGCGCCGCCGTCGTACTGAGCATCAAAATAATCGGACCGGATACGCCAAAATGCGTAAAGAGCATTTCACCAAACTGTGAAGCCAGTTTTTTTCCCCGCTTCCACAAAGACGCTTCTACATTGCGCAGTGCCAGGCCGGACAAAGTATGCGGCCAAGTATCTGCCGTCGTAAACGGAATCAGGGACGGTTTGACCGGTGTAATGCTGTGGCCCAGACTTTTAGCAAATCCGTAGCCATCACCGGTAGAGCCTGTCACGGGATACGACATGCCTCCCGTCGTAATAATGCAGGCATCGCCCTCATACGTTCCGGAAACTGCCTGCACGGCAATACGGCCATCCCATTGATGAACGGCTTTTACGGCGTCTTCCAAATGAAGCGTGACGCCGACAATGCGCAGACGGCTGTAAAACAGTTTCCGTACTTCAATCGCGCTGTCGGACTGCGGAAACACGCGCCCGCCCCGTTCTACTTTGGTCAACAGTCCCCATGCATGCAGTTTCTGCAGCAGGTCTTCATTGGTAAACTGACCGTACGCGCTATACAAAAACCGACCGTTTCCCGGTGTATGAGCAATGCATTCGTCCATCGTACAGGTATTGGTCAGATTACAGCGGCCTTTCCCGGTAATTCCCATTTTCTTGCCTACAATATCATTTTTTTCAAATACTTGAACAGACGCGCCGGCTTCGGCTGCCGCCAGTGCCGCCATGATGCCGGCTGCACCGGCACCGATAACAATGACTTTTTTGCTCATAGTCATTCCGCCTTACTTATATTTATATAATTCTGCTACTTCTTCAGCCGTCAAACTGCGGTAGGCTCCGCGCTTTACGCCGCTAAGCGTCAAAAACGCATACTGCACACGGCGCAAATTGTGTACTTGGAACCCAAAATATTCCATCATGCGGCGAACCTGCCGATTGCGGCCTTCATGAATCGTAATTTCAATCGTCGTAATGCCGCTGCGGCCGTCAAAGCCAATGTAATACACATCAGCAGGCGCCGTCATGCCATCTTTCAATTCTACCCCATCGGCTAGATGCTGCAGTATCGAATCGGCAATACGACCTTTGACTTTTACTTCATACGTCTTATCGACCATTTTGCTCGGATGCATCAAAATATTGGCCAGTTCCCCGTCATTGGTCATGATGAGCAGCCCTTCTGTATTTTGGTCCAAACGGCCAACGGCATAAATACGGTCTTTTTCTTTCTTGAAATAATCCATGACCGTAGTCCGTCCCTGGTCATCACTGGATGTCGTAATAACACCTTTGGGTTTATTAAATAAATAGTAATGTTTAGGCTGCATTTCCAACCGCTGTCCATCGACAAGAACGATGTCCTTATCCGGATCTACTTTGGTGCCCAGTTCACGCACAACGACACCGTTGACACGAACACGGCCATCCAAAATCATCTGTTCCGATGCACGGCGTGATGCGACACCGCAGTTACTCATTACTTTCTGTAGCCTTTCCATCTGCTTCCCCCTTGTCTGTTTTTGTGGATTCTAGTTCCAGCGTCAACTGTGCCGGCTGCGGTACATCCGTACGCTCTGCCGAAATATGCGCTGCCAAATCGGCCAGCGAATCCATACCGATACATTCCAAAAAATACGCGGATGTACCGTATAAAATAGGACGGCCCGGACTGTCTTTGCGTCCCAAATCTATGACCAGTCCCTGTTGTACCAGTGATGCTAAAATCCGTTCTGACGATACGCCGCGCAGTTTTTCAATTTCGGCACGCGTAATCGGCTGTTTAAAAGCGACAATCGCCAATACTTCCAATGCCATCGGCGACAACTCCGTCGTCCCGGTCCGCACCCATTGAATGGCTTCAAAAAGGCGCGGCTTCGTCACCAGCTGGTAACCGCCGGCTACGCGCAGCACCGTCAGGCCGTGACCTGCTGCAGCTAGGGACGTTTCCAATTCCTGCGCAGTACGCTGAATTTTTTCCGGCTTCCAGCCCGTATGCGCAGCTATTTCCGTTGTCTTCATGGGTTGGCCGCTAAGAAAAAGCAGGGCTTCCAACACGGCTGTCGGCTCCATTTCTTCAACTTGGTGTATATCGCAAGGCGACGGCATTTCCATCCTCTCCTTCTGCCACAGTATGGCACTGCCCTAATTTCAGCATTTCCAATACAGCTAAAAAGGTAACAACCAGCTCTATCTTGGAGCGGCATGCACGAAATACCGTATCGACGGCAGTCGGCCCTGCTGTTTGGCGCAGCCGATACGCAACGCGCTGCATACATTCTTCGACACTGTAAATTTCCTGCTGAATATGAATCTCTACGGGCTTTTTTTCCTGCAGCGACTGATATACCAGTCGAAATGCGCGATATAGGGCGGCTGTTTCAATCGTCCCGGAAAACTGTGGTTCATACGCAAGCGGCGTGCGTTCCCGCGACAGCATATGACTTCGTTCATCCCACAATCCGCTCATGACAGCAGAAATTTCCTTCATGCGTTTGTATTCAACGAGCTGCCGCACCAATGCTTCTTTAGGATCTTCTTCCTCTTCTTCTTTTTCTTTAGGTGCTTTGGGAAGAAGCAGCCGCGATTTGATTTGCAGCAGCGTTGCCGCCATCACAAAAAACTTGCTGGCATAATTGACATCAAACGCATCAATTTGCGCTACATACGCATTAAACTGATCTGTAATCTCAACGATAGGAATATTATAAATATCGACTTTATTCTTTTCGATTAAGTATAAGAGCAAATCCAAAGGCCCTTCAAAATCCGATACTTTATATTTGTATTCTTCCATACAGACCGCCATTTCTATATTATATGATAAAATACAAGAAATTACAAAAAAGGTTTGGATTTTCATCCAAACCTTCTGGTCATTTGCAAGGGACCTATGTCAACATACCTGACACAGTGCTCACAGCAATGTATTGTTGAATTGGTGCCGGGGACCGGAATCGAACCGGTACGGTTATCTCTAACCGACGGATTTTAAGTCCGTTGCGTCTGCCAGTTCCGCCACCTCGGCATGACGAAAAAAAATATGGAGGCGGCACCCAGAATCGAACTGGGGATGAAGGTTTTGCAGACCTCTGCCTTACCGCTTGGCTATGCCGCCATAAATATGGAGCGGAAAACGAGACTCGAACTCGCGACCCCCACCTTGGCAAGGTGATGCTCTACCACTGAGCTACTTCCGCATGATTGTGGTGCTCAGGGACGGAATTGAACCGCCGACACGGGGATTTTCAGTCCCCTGCTCTACCGACTGAGCTACCTGAGCAAATATGGCGACCTCGATCGGATTTGAACCGACGATCTTCGCCGTGACAGGGCGACATGTTAAACCGCTACACCACGAGGCCATTCATATTTCGGAACCTCTCTCGTTCCGACAAAAAGTATTCTACCATAGAGCGACCTCTTTGGCAAGTCTTTTTTTTACTTTTTTTTATTTTCTTCAAAAAAAATCCCTTGCCCATCAAACGGCAAGGGATTTATATTCATTGTTATTTTGCATAATCTATCATCCGGGTTTCCCGAATGACGACAACCTTGATTTGTCCCGGATATTCCAGCTCGGATTCGATTCGTTTTACAATATCGTGAACCAAAAGCACACAGCCGGCTTCATCCAGTTTTTCTGGTTTGACCATAACGCGGATTTCACGTCCAGCCTGAATAGCAAAGCAGTCTTCAACACCATCAAAGGATTCTGCGATTTCTTCCAGCTTGGTCAGCCGCTTCAAGTAATTTTCCAGTGTTTCTCTTCTAGCACCCGGACGTGCTGCCGAAACAGCATCGGCTGCTGAAACCAAAACAGCTTCTACGCTGCGCGGTTCTTCATCGCCGTGATGAGCGGCAATGCAATTGACAACCATTTTGGATTCACCATATTTTTTGGCCACTTCTGTACCAATCGAAACGTGCGTGCCTTCCAATTCATGATCGAGTGCTTTGCCAATATCATGAATCAGGCCGGCCCGTCTGGCCAAGGTTTCATCCACACCCAGTTCAGCGGCCATAATGCCTGCCAGCTGGGATACTTCAATCGAATGACGCAGTACATTTTGTCCGTAACTGGTACGATACCGCAGTCTGCCCAGAATTTTGATTAATTCCGGATGCAGGCCATGTACGCCTGTTTCATACGTAGCCTGTTCACCAGCTTCACGAATTTTCTGGTTGACCTCTTTACGGGCTTTTTCAACCATTTCTTCAATACGTGCCGGATGAATACGGCCATCAGCAATTAATTTTTCCAATGCAATGCGGGCAATTTCACGACGGATGGGGTCGAAACATGACAAAATAACAGCTTCCGGCGTGTCATCAATAATCAAATCAACACCTGTAAGCGTTTCAATAGCCCGGATATTACGGCCTTCCCGACCGATAATCCGGCCTTTCATTTCATCATTCGGGAGCGAAACAACAGATACTGTCGTTTCCGCTACATGGTCGGCAGCACACCGCTGAATAGCCGTCGAAATAATTTCCCGTGCTTTGCCTTCGGCTTCTTCCTTGGCTTGTTCTTCCAACGTTTTAATCAGCTGGGCTGTATCATGCTTAACTTCCGTCTGCACATTTGCCAGGAGCAGTTCCTTGGCTTCGTCAAACGTAAGTCCTGAAATCCGTTCCAATTCTGCCATTTCCTGCACATGAAGCGCCTCAATTTTTTCCTGCACTTGAGCCACTTCTTCTTCCTTGCGCTGTAAGGATTCTTCCTTCTTTTCCATGGAATCAGATTTCTTGTCCAAATGTTCTTCTTTTTGCAGCAGGCGCCGTTCCATGCGCTGTAATTCGTTGCGGCGTTCTTTATTATCCCGTTCTGCGTCGCTGCGCAGTTTATGTACTTCTTCTTTGCCTTCAAGAACGAGTTCCTTCTTGCGGGCTTCTGCGTTTTGCTGCGCTGTTGTCAAAATACGCTGCGCTTCGATTTCAGCCTGGCCGATTTTACCTTCCGCAATTTTCTTGCGGTAAAAGTAACCTGTACCGGCCCCGATAATTCCGCAGGCGACTGCCGCTGCAATAATAGCCAACATGTATTGATTTCACCTCCTCTTTTTCTCTTTCACAAAAAAAAGCCGAACAACCAGTCCGGCTTTTTTATAATGAGTATGTGTTGTTTACATCATCTTCAAAAACCTACAATTATGCAAAATATACCAGTGTATCAAACCGGCTTCTTTAATTGTAAATTTTTTTTATACTGATGTCAAGAAAAAAGGGACTGTGCAGTCCAGCTATTAAAGATAAAAATTATATACTACTATACGCATTTTTGTACAGGCCATCTTGTTAAAAAGTGTAACTCCCTGCGCTTCTTTTTTCGCTGCGTGCTAAACGTACCTCATGCTCCTGTCGTTACTCTTTATTTCTGCTGTCGATTACTAAATAATATCGACATTCTCCGCGTCCCGCATTTTTAAATTGATGGGTCACATGCGCTTGAAAAAAGAGTGAATCATCTTCTTCCAATACAATCGTTTTCTCATCCAAACAAACTTCCAACGTGCCCTGCCGGACCGTAATATATTCGGCAACCCCCAGACGATGCGGTGGAAATGCCGGCGATGCGGCCCGTTCAGGAATACTGTTTTCAATAAATTCCAAAGAGGCTGTCTGCGTCTGTGGTGAAAGAAGCATGCGCTTAAAGCCCGTCGCTTCATCACAAAAGACACTGCGGTCTTTTTTACGCGTCACAACAATGGCTGCGTCTCGCGGCTCTGCCAGCAGGCTGGACAATGTCGTCCCCAATCCCTCTGCAATTTTAGCAGCCACAAGCAGTGTCGGCATTTTTTCATTGCGCTCAATTTTAGAAATCATCGATTTGCTGACGTCACACCGCATGGATAATTCATCCAATGACAGCCGTTTTTCTTTTCGCAGCGTTTTGATTTTATCGGCAAAATCCAGCATATATGTCTCCCTTTCTGTCATTTTATATATAGTGATTGTTTTTTTTATTGCATTTTCTCTTTCATCAAAGTCCCTAAGACAGACCGAATATGGTATTGCAGCGTTTTGTATACTATAGTATATTTTATGTCTTGATTTTTCTCTGTTCCATGGTATACTTTCCATATACTATAGTACATTTTTTATTTCACATTTGCAACTAAAAGAAAGCAGGCGACATAGTATATGATGAAAAAATTAGGTCTGATCGGCGGTACGGGGCCGGAATCTACTATTCCGTATTATCGCGGCATCGTTTTCGGCGTACAAAAACAATTAGGAAAACCTTTTTTTCCTAATCTGACTATCGAAAGTTTGGATGTGTTTCAAGTACTCGAATACTGCCGCCGCAGCGAGTATGCCGAGCTGACAAACTACATTTCTCAAGGGTTTGTCAATCTTGCCCATGCCGGCTGTGATTTTGCTGCTCTGACAGGCAATACGCCGCATATCGTCTTTGATGCATTACAAGAACGTTCTCCTATTCCTCTGGTCAGTATGCCGGCAGCTGCCTGTGCAGAAGCATGCCGATTAGGATATCATCGACTGGGTTTATTAGGCACTATTTTTACAATGGAAAAAGACTTTTTCAAAAAGCCATTTAAAGATGCCGGCATAGACATTGTCATCCCGCGGGAAGACGAAATGGCTTATATTGAAAAAGCGTTAACGGATGAATTAGAGCTTGGTATCGTTCGCCCGCAGACACAGCAGGCAGTATTAGCTATCGTACAGCGTCTGGCCGATACGGCTCATATAGATGCAGTCATCCTAGGCTGTACAGAACTGCCGCTGGCTTTTCAGGGCCTGCAGACACCCGTTCCCGTCCTGGATACGATGGCGATTCACATTCAGCGTTTAATTGCTATGATCGTAAATGACTAAGGAGTACCTATGATACTACGAAAAGCAGAACTTGCCGATGCACAACCGATTGCAGCTACGTATGACGCCCTCTTTGCCTATGAAAAGATACATGGCTCGTCCTCTAATTGGCAGCAGGGTGTCTATCCCACGATTGCCGTCCCATATGCCAACATCCCTGCTCATACGATGTACGTATTGGAAGAGAAGGGGCATATCTGTGCCAGTATGGTTCTCAACCAAAAGCAAGCCGATGAATACCAAAGGGTTCCCTGGAAATATGCCGCATCCGACGCAGAAGTGTTGGTTATTCACACACTATGCGTGCCGCCGTATGCTGCAGGGCGCGGTTATGGCACACAGATGCTGAACTTTGCCAAACAGTATGCACTTCACACAGGCTGTACAGTCATCCGCATAGATACGTATGCCCACAATGAAGCTGCCAAAACGCTGTATCTCCGTCAAGGATTTTCCATTGCCGGGTACGGCACGATGCTGCTGCAGGGCGTGATTGCAGAAGAACAAGTTTATTTGGAATATATATGCTAGCTCATAACAGTAAATAGGGATTGCGGCATAACGCGTTGTACTATCATACACCGTGTTCTTTCGTTAAAAGTTTTTTGTTTGAAGTGTGAGGAACATGAATCGTAATGCTGCAAACTATGCATTAATACTGCTATAGTAACAGGGCTGTGACAAAATGAACTACAAATTCTCATTTTGTTGCAGCCCTGTTTTTGCATGCCAAAGTCTCTTTTGTATTCTGCATCAATTATATTGTTTTCTATCCACATTTATAGTATGATGTTACATGATTTTTACTGTTTTACTATACGCTGCAGTAAAAAAGAAAGGAGCGTTGTACGTTATGGTAGATGAATTTTTACAATCTTTTTTAACCATTAGTGATTATCGTACCGTTATTTTTTTAGTCGTACTGGCCGTGTTGTTCTGGGTCATTCATTATTTGTATCGGGTCCGCAAGATGGATTTTTCCCTCGTCGTAGTAGTCGGCATGGTTCTTGGCGCCTTATTGGGTCTTAGCATGCAGATAATGTCCGGCTTTTCCGACACGCCCATGAAAGTAACTTTTGTCAAAGAAACAACGACATGGTTTCAATTATTTGGCAATGGCTACATCGACCTCATCAAAATGAGTGTCGTGCCTCTGGTCATCGTTTCGATTGCCCATGTCATTGTCAACATGGATTCTGATAAAGGGATGAGCCGTCTTGTCAAGCGGACGATTATCGTTACCATGGGCATGGTCGCTGTATCAGCTGTCGTCGGACTTTTCTTCGGCATTCTCTTTCATGTCGGCGGTGACGCCGCTGCTGTGGCCTCAGATGCAAAAGCCAAAGATATTGTCAGTATTGCCACGACAATTCGCCATCTGATTCCAGGCAATCTCGTCGATGCGATGGTAAAAAACAACATCATCGGCATGGTCATTTTCGGTGCGTTCTTCGGCCGTGCTATTTGGTGGATTAAAGCCGATATGCCCGAAACCGGCGTCTTCATGAAAAACCTCATTAATGGACTGCACAAAGCCATGATGAACATGGCACTTTTGATTCTCGACTACATGCCTTGGGCTGTCATTGCGCTTTTGGCTAACACCATTGCCCAAAAAGGCTTGACGAGTATTTTAGAAGTAGGTAAATTTATTCTCGTTTTGTATTTGGCTATTATTGTGCAATTTATCATTCAGCTGATTTTCTTGATCCTCAACGGCATCAATCCGATTCATTATCTAAAAAAAGCCATTACATTGCTGATTTTGGCATTTACGTCCCGTTCCAGTGTCGGCTGCCTGCCGGTTACGATTGAAACGCTTGTCAAAAAGCTAGGCGTCAATCAGGGAACAGCCAGTTTTGTCGCCGGTTTTGGCACGACGGCCGGTATGCAGGGCTGTGCCGGTATCTTTCCGTCTCTGCTCATCGTCTACGTCTGCAACCTCACCGGTTCTCCCATGGATTTCAGCATGATTATCATGACAATCATCGTCGTCAGCCTTGGCTCTCTTGGCATCGCCGGTATCCCCGGTACAGCTCAATGGCTGCATCCGTCAGCCTGTCCGGTGTCGGCATGGCGTCTTCCTTCAGCCTTATCGGCCCCATTTTAGCTATCGATCCCTTAATCGATATGGCCCGCACGATGCTCAACGTCGCCGGCTCTGTCGTCAATGCACTAGTCATCGACAAACAGCTTGGCACGTTTGACGCAGCAGCATACAAACAAGATAAAAACTAACTATGGCTACACAGCACGAAAGGGGCTGTCGCACGAAGCGACAAGTCCCCTTTTTTCTTGCAGCGTATAGGTTATTGTATTACTGTTATAAAATGAAATTGTTTTCTTTTCACTCGCAGCAGCAACCGCAATATTTTCAAAAAACCGGGATAGTGCATGACGGCGAAACACCTCATGCACTATCCCGGTTTATAAGCACCAAATATGGCTAAGTTGTCAGTACATTTGTCTGCTGTTATGTATCACTATTTTCCATCCAGGTATTTCGCCTGTACTTCTTCCGGCGTCATCAAGATTTCTCTGGCTTTACTGCCATTGCTTGGGCCGACAATGTGCATGGCTTCCATCGTATCGACCATGCGGGCTGCCCGCGTATAGCCGATGCGGAATCGCCGCTGGAGCATGGAGGCCGATGCCTGTCCTGTTTCCAACACCATATCAATGGCCTGCATCATCAATTCATCTTCAAAAAAGTCAATTTCACTGTCGCTGTGTTCTGACTGTGCTTTTTGGACAGATTCATCATATTCAGGTCCGCCCTGCTGTTTAATAAATTCCGTCATCTTATCGATTTCTGCGTCAGAAATAAAAGCACCCTGAACGCGAAGCGGCTTGGAAGCACCCATCGGGTAAAAGAGCATATCGCCCTTGCCAATCAATTTTTCTGCTCCGGCCATATCCAAAATAGTACGTGAATCGATTTGGCTGGACACGGCAAAGGCAATGCGGCTCGGCACATTGGCCTTAATCAAGCCGGTCAGGACATCGACAGACGGACGTTGCGTAGCCAAGACAAGATGCATGCCGCAGGCACGCGCTTTTTGCGCCAGACGGCAGATCGATTCTTCTACATCATTGGAAGCAACCATCATAAGATCTGCCAATTCATCAATAATGATGACGATAAACGGCATGGCTTCTTCCGGATGCAGTTCATTATATCGCGAAATATCACGGGTCTTTGTCAAGGCAAACCGTTTATACCGGTCATCCATTTCCCGGACGGCCCAGCGCAGCACGCTGGCTGCTTTTTTGGGGTCCGTGACGACAGGCGTCAGCAAATGAGGAATGCCGTTGTAGTTGGACAATTCGACGACTTTCGGGTCAATCAAAATCAGTTTAACATCTTCCGGCCGCTGCTTAAATAAAATGCTGGCAATAAACGTGTTAATGCAGACACTCTTGCCGGAACCAGTAGAACCGGCTACCAGTAAATGCGGCATTTTGGTCAAATCGGCAATGACAGGATTGCCGGCAATATCTTTGCCCAGACTAACCGGCACGCCGCCGACTGTATTTTTAAATGCATCCGTATCGAGGACATCGCGAATCGTAACGCCGGATAATTTCTTGTTTGGCACTTCTATGCCAACAGCCGCTTTCCCCGGAATCGGCGCTTCAATACGAATATCCGTCGCTGCCAGCTTCAGCGCAATATCATCTGCCAAATGGACGATTTTGCTGACTTTTACGCCGGCTGCCGGTTCTAATTCGTAACGTGTCACAGCCGGACCTTGGCTGGCGTTGAGGATTTTCGCATCGATATTAAAGCTCTGCAGCGTTTCCTGCAAAATGCGGGCATTCTGCCGTACTTCATCACTCAAGCCGCCGCTTTGTCCTTTGCCGGGATTCAGCATGGTCATCGGCGGCAAATGATAGGGCCGTTTTCCTTCGGCTTTGGGCACTGCGCTCGTACCGGCCGTGCCAACATCAGCCGTTGCCGCCGTCTTTTCTACTTCTACAGGTTTTAAATCCGCCATATCAGACTGCAGTACGTCCGCTAGGTCAGAATGGACCGGTGCATCCGGTACTGGTTCTTTGGGCTCTTCTGTATCTTCCTGTTCAGCATATTCGTCTTCATCCGCAGGAGCTGCGTCATAGGCACGTGCTGCGTCGTCTGTATAGACGGGAGTAAAAGGCACTTTTTCTTCCGTTTCCACTGGTTCCGCTTCACATTCTTCTTCCGGTACAGAAGCTGCGGCAGACTGTTCCTGCAGCAGGGCATTTTTTTCTTCTTCTTTTTGGAAATCAAAAATATGAGGCTTTTGCCAGCCGCGAATAGCTGTTGAAGCATCCTGAAGGCTTTCTACGGCTTTATCTGACATCTTGGATACTTCTTCTGTCGCTTTGTTGGAAACGATAGCCACAGGCTCAGCAATAGACCATTTTTTCCACAACAGCGCCGTGACGACGGCTGCAATCACAATAAACAAAATAGATCCAATCTGTCCCAACAGCCCGCGCAGCGCCGACGCCAGCACAGCACCAGCTATGCCGCCGCCAACACGCAGACTGGCAGGCAAAAATTCTGCTCCGTCAGGAACAATCACGAGGTGTATCAATGTCAAAAAGAGTTCATATGCCCAGGCGCCCCATGCCCAGACGGCCGTCAACGGCCAGGCCTTGCGCAACATAATGTATTTGAGTCCTGCAATAATCAATGCCAAGGGCACGACGATGCGGCCGAAGCCAAACCCATAGGCCAAAATGCCGTCCAGCGCATAGCCCATACTGCCTGTATCAATACCAAGAATGCCAATCGTTGCAAAAATACCAAAAAAGATAAGAATAAGACCGACGATTTCAAATTTAAGCAGCGGAGCACTTTTCTTTTGCGCTTTCGTCTTTCTGCGCGTTTCCGAAGCCCGTGTGCTCCGACGAGTTTTTCGTTGTGTCAATCCGTTCACCTTCTATTATACTATGTGTCATTACGCCGCTGATGCCAGCGGTCTGCCAGTTCCTTTTCTTTTCCATGGCTCGTTTCATGGTAATAGGTTTTATGTTTCAATGGATCTGGCAAATACTGCTGGGCTACCCAGCCATTGGGGAAATTGTGGGGATACTGATAGCCCTGCCCATGTCCCAGGGAAGCAGCGCCGCTGTAATGGCTGTCCCGCAGATACGCCGGTATGTCGCCGCAGCTGCCGTGCCGCACATCGGCTATGGCTGCATCGACAGCCATGTACGCGCTGTTGCTTTTAGGGGCACACGCCACGTAAATGACAGCTTCTGCCAGGATAATACGGCCTTCCGGCCAGCCGACAAACTGCACTGCCTGTGCCGCTGCGTTGGCAATAACCAGAGCCTGCGGATCTGCCAAGCCTACATCTTCAGCCGCACAGATGACAAGACGACGGGCAATAAAAGACGGCTGTTCTCCCGCTTCTATCATGCGTGCCATGTAATGCAGCGCCGCATCCGGATCGGAACCGCGCATACTTTTGATAAAGGCGGAAATCGTATCATAATGAGCGTCCCCTTTTTTATCGTACGTATATACCTGATGCCCGGCCGTTTTTTCTATATCAGCATGCGTTATGGCACTGCCTGCCGGAACGAGCACGACCGTCTGTTCCAGCAAATTAAGCCCGGCACGGGCATCCCGGTCTGCCAGGCGGGCTATGGTATGCAGTATTTCCGAAGATGCCGTTATATGAAGCCGTCCCAATCCTTTTTCGGTATCCTGCAGCGCCCGCGTCAACACACAAACAATGGCGTCTTCCGAAAGAGGTTCCAGTTGTACTACCCGCAGCCGTGACAAAAGCGGTCGGTTTACTTCAAAATACGGATTTTCTGTCGTCGCCCCGATCAATATCACCGTCCCGTCTTCTACATATGGCAGGAGCACATCCTGCTGGCTCTTATTAAACCGGTGAATTTCGTCGATAAACAATATCGTTCGCCGCTGATACATATGAATCCGGTCTTTCGCTTCCTGAATGACGCTGCGCAGTTCTGCCGTACCGGCTGTCACGGCATTGAGACGAACAAAAGAGCTTTTCGTTTCCTGAGCAATGACATGCGCTAGTGTCGTCTTGCCAACGCCAGACGGACCATACAGCAGCAAAGACGGAATCGTATCCCGTTCAATCATGGCACGCAAAAAAGTTCCCGGGCCTATTATTTTTTCCTGCCCATATATTTCATCAATCGTTTCCGGCCGCATCCGTACTGCTAATGGTTCATACGATTGGCGCTGCGCTTCACCGGCAAACGAAAAAAGGTCGTCTCCGTTCATTTGTTTGCTCCCCAATCAAAATAGAACGCCGCCAAGAAATCTTAGCGGCGATTACAATCTCTTATCCTACAAGTAAAAGAAGCCCCACCATGCCGCTTATAAACCGAGTTTTGAGCCTGCCTAAGCAGGTGGGTGTCCTCCTGCAAGGATCGACAGTCCAGTAAAGGCATTGTCTTGCGGTGCAGAGCCCAGACTCCCAATGTAAAAAGTGTTGGTTCAAAACATCGAGACCATTTACGTACACAGTAGGGTTTTCTCTTGCTCATAGTATAATAAAAACTATGTAAAAAATCAAGTCTTGACAAAAAAGCAGATTATGCCTTCTTGACGACATCCTTTACAACTTCTGCGACATGTTCTGTCGTAAAGCCGAATTTCTTAAAGAGAACACCGGCCGGTGCAGAAGCGCCAAATCCAGTCATGGCAATCGTTTGTCCGTCAAGGCCGACATATTTGCCCCAGCCAAAGTCAGCACCTGCTTCTACAGCTACGCGGGCCCGTACTGCTTTCGGCAGTACGCTTTCTTTATAGGCGTCGCTTTGTTTATCAAAGAGATCCATGCAGGGCATGCTGACAACACGAACATCAATACCTTCTTTAGCCAATGCTTCTTTGGCGTTGACACCCAGTTCTACTTCCGAGCCGCTGGCAATAATAATCGCATCCGGTACGGCTTTGGTGGAATCAGCCAATACATAGCCGCCTTTGAGAGCTTCTTTGCTGCTGCCGGAAAGCTGCGGCAGATTTTGACGTGTCAAAACAAGCGCCGTCGGCGTCTGTTTGCTCGTTGCTGCCAAATACCAGCCAGCTGCTGTTTCCGTAGCGTCAGCCGGACGGAATACATTGACATTCGGCATAGCGCGCAGCATAGCCAGCTGTTCAATCGGTTCATGTGTCGGGCCGTCTTCACCGACGCCGATGCTGTCATGGGTCAATACATATGTCGTCGGCAGTTTCATCAAGGCAGCCAAGCGAATCATCGGTTTCATATAATCGCTGAAGACAAAGAACGTACCGGCATACGGACGCAGGCCGCCGTGAAGTGCCAAGCCGTTGGTAATACCGCCCATAGCCAGTTCACGAACGCCAAAATGAAGATTGCGGCCGCTGTAATTGCCTTTTTTGAAGTCGCCTTCGCCATCCATGTATGTCTTGTTGGACGGGGCCAAGTCCGCGCTGCCGCCAATCAGCTGCGGCATAATGGATTTTAAGCGGTTAATCATAATGCCGGACAAGCTGCGCGTAGCCTGCGGTTTATCTTCATACGCCCAGAAATCTTCGTTATCCAGCAATGCCTGGGCATCTACATCACGATGGAATGCATCCCATTTTGCTTTCATTTCCGGATACGTAGCAGCGTATTCAGCAAAGAGAGCCTGCCATTTGGCTTCTGCTTCTTCTCCCTTTTTGCCTAATTCTTCATAATGTTTGTATACTTCATCAGGAACATAGAACGGTTCCGTGCTCGGCCAGCCGAGATTTTCTTTCATGGCAATGATATTGTCTTCGCCAAGAGGGGATCCATGGGCAGAAGCTTTGCCCTGTTTAGCCGGGCAGCCATAGCCAATCTGTGTATGAACCGTAATAAAGGACGGGTGTTCTTTGTCGGCCTTGGCTTCTTCAATCGCTTTGCCGATAGCTGCCATATCGTTGCCGTCAGCTACTTCCAGCAGCTGGAAGCCAAAGGCTTTCATGCGTTCCTGTACATTTTCCGTAAAGGCAATATCCGTACCGCCTTCGATGGAAATATTATTGCTGTCATAGAAAATAATCAATTTATCCAAGCCCAATGTGCCTGCCAGGGAAAATGTTTCTGAAGAAATACCTTCCATCATGCAGCCGTCACCGCCGAGCGCATAGGTATAATGATCGACAACTGGATAGCCTGGTTTATTAAAAATAGAAGCCAGATGCGCTTCTGCCATAGCCATGCCGACAGCCATAGCCATGCCGGCTCCCAACGGTCCCGTCGTAGCTTCTACACCGACAGTATGGCCGTATTCCGGATGGCCCGGCGTCAGGGAATCGTCCTGGCGGAATTGTTTGATATCATCTAATGTCAAACCATAGCCGAATAAATGCAGCAGAGAATACAGCAGCATGGAGCCATGGCCGGCAGAAAGAATAAACCGGTCCCGGTTCGCCCATTTAGGATCTTTGGCATTGTGGTTCATATGGTTTGCCCAAAGTTCATACGCAATCGGCGCTGCACCTAAAGGCAGTCCCGGATGGCCGGAGTTTGCTTTTTGAATCGCATCCGCAGAAAGTACGCGGATGGCGTTTACACAGGTCGTATCAATTGTACTCATTGTTTTTATCGCTCCTTTGTGAAAGCTACGAATAGTTTATCGTGTCTATTACTATTATGTATAATATTCCCTGGGTTTGTCAATGCTCAACCTACAACCTGTCCCACTATTCTCGTCAGATTTTCTGCCGGCACGGTCTATCTGCGGCCGATTGGCTGACGCCGCTGCTTTTTCGTGTCTGTTGTATGACGCATATTTTACACGTTCTATACGCTTTCTTATCTTTGATTTCCCCAGGCAATACAGTATAATACAGATATACCCATTCACTATGTATATAGGAAAGGACTGTATCTATGAAAAAAAAGTATTTCTTCTTTGATATTGACCGCACGCTCGGTTTGGATATTACCAGTATTATTCCGGCAGATACACTGTATTGTCTGCGTCAGCTGCAGCGCCGCGGCCACTTCATTTCGATTGCTTCCGGCCGGCTGCAGTGCGACGCCCAGCATTTTGCCGACCGCTACGGCGTACCAGCTGTCGTATCGGACGGCGGCAATAGTTTCTCTTTGGACGGCAACGTCATTGAAATGAAAGGTCTGCCTTTGGAAAACTGCAAAGCCCTGCTTCATGAGTTGGATGCACGCCATCTCCCTTGGGCCGTCGTCACGGACAATACCATTTACCGCTACACACCGTACGATACCTTTCCCCATGCCGACCCCAAAAACTATATGAAAACAGTGGTTCGGCCTGTCGATATCGATACGTTAACAGCAGTCTACAAAATCACGTATGCCCGTCCGGACGATGAAAAAAATGAACCAGACCGGCATCATCTGCCTCACTTAACCTATTTAGACCATACCTATCTCGTCGAACCTACAGACAAAAGCATCGGCATTCTGCGCATGCTGGACTACATCGGCGGCAGCCCGGAAGACGCCGTCGTGTTTGGCGACGGGCTGAATGATATTTCCATGTTCCGCAAACCCTTTTTCTCTATTGCTATGGGCAATGCCAAACCGGAACTCAAAGCCCGGGCAGATTATATCACAGATGATAATGACAAAGGCGGCATTCTCCACGCCTGCATGAAATTTGGCTGGATATAGCAGCCAAACATTCGCAGCTTATCTATTTTCAGTTCACCACCAAAGGGGCTGTAACAAAATGAAAATGATTCGTTCCTTTTGCCACGCTCCTTTTACTATTCATTTTCTTCAAACAAAAAACTAAAAACGTTCAAAGAGAGGGAATGGTACATGATGAGGAAACACTTCATGCACCATTCCCTTTTAGTCTGCTTAAAACGGTAATATGCTGCGCACGGTTTCAATATGTCGTACCAATGCTTCAGCTGTTTTAAAGTCGCCATTGGCATATTCCAATACCCACACGGCTTCCGGCGCACAGGTTTTAATAGCCGTCAGCAAATGCTGCCAATCTATCGTTCCTGTGCCTATCGGCAAATGCTGGTCACTTTCACCGTCATTATCATGCAGGTGAAATGCAGCGATCCGAGATCCCAGCGTGCGGACCAAGCGGCACAAATCCCAGCCGTTGACCTGGCCGTGTCCTACATCAATCAAGGCCTTAGCCGTCGGAAATTCTGCCAGTAATGCTGCATATTCTGCTGCATTAAACAGATTATATTGCTTAAGTCCTACGTTTTCAATAACCATCGCAGCCCCTTGCATACGCTGTGCCAAGCGTTCTATGCAGTGCAGTCTTGTTTTGACCAATTCCTGCGTTTCTTTTCTTGGGCCGTACCATTGTTCATTCGTATGCACGACAACAAACGCCGCTCCTCTTTTTCTGGCATAGGCAAAAGTTTCTTCATATCGTTCCCAATAGGCAGTATCGCTTGTATCTGCCAAATTGACTGTCACGCAGGGACCATGGATAGAAAAAGGCCGGTCGGCAGTCTGCAGCCGGTCCAGCAGCTGGTCCCAATAGGCATTGCCGCCAAATTCATAAAAAATTTCAAGCCCATACGCAACGGGGATTTTTTCCAACTCTACTTTATTAAAGGCAGGAAACAGCAAATCACTGATTTCAATGTGCGGCATGAACCATTCCTCCTTTTTCACGAACATAGAGATTTTCTCCTGTCTCGTCGCTAAAGAAACGAACATCATCCCAACCAAAAGACAAGCCGACCGTTTCTCCAACTTGTACATCATACTGTTCGCCGCTGGTCTGCACAAAGACGTGAGAGCCATTGGGCAGATGCAGGAAGATAGTCTGCAGATTGCCCGTGTTTTCCGTATATTGGCACTGCCCTTTGAGAATGGCCTCGGCATCAGGTACGAGACGAATATTTTCCGGACGAATGCCAACAATCACATCACCGCTGCCTAAAAACCGTTCCAGGCCGTTGGGAAGCGCAACAGCCATGCCGTCAATAACCAGACGGGGGCCGTCGACATTGGCATTCAGCAGGTTCATAGCCGGAGAACCGATAAAAGATGCGACAAACGTATTGGCCGGATTATCATAAATTTCCTGCGGAGCCGCAATCTGCTGCAGGCTGCCGTCGTGAAGGACGGCTATACGCTGTCCTACCGTCATCGCCTCTACCTGGTCATGGGTAACATAAATCATCGTCGAGTGGTTGCCATCATGAATTTTGACTAATTCCTGCCGTGCCCGCTGCCGAAGCTGCGCATCGAGGTTGGACAAAGGTTCATCGAGAAGAAAATAGGGGGACTGTTTGACAATAGCACGACACAACGCAACGCGCTGTTTTTGCCCGCCTGATAGAGAACGGACCGGACGCAGGCTGTATTCTTCCAAATGGAGCATTTCCAAGGCAGCATTGGCCCGCTTCTTGATTTCTTCTGCCGGCAGTTTTTGTATCTTCAACCCGAAGACAATGTTTTCCCAGACGTTCATATGCGGAAACAGGGCATAACTTTGAAATACCATGGCAATGTTGCGTTTGCCCGGTGCCAAGTTGTTGACGCATTGGCCGCCCATCAGGAGCCTGCCGCCTGTAATCTCTTCAAAGCCGGCAATCATGCGCAGCGTCGTACTTTTGCCGCATCCGGACGGGCCAAGGAAAACGACGCGTTCGCCTTCATGAATGGTAAAATTCAATTCTTTAATAACCTGTTTATTTCCATAGGATTTACTAACGTGTTCAAAAACAATATCGTGCATTATCCTTTCACTCCTGCCTGCATAAATGTATTGAGAATAAATTTTTGGCAAACTATATACAACATAAGGGGCGGCAAACTCGTAAGCACGGCTACTGCCATAGCAATGCCCCATTCACTGCCGCCTTCGGCACTGATAAACATCTGCAGTGCCAAAGACAGCGTATACTGTGATTTATCTTTTAAAATAAGAAGCGGCCAAAAATATTCGTTCCATGAATTGATGAAAAACATAATCCCGACGGCAATCACAGACGGCCGGACCAGCGGGAATACAATCGTCCGCAAAATGCACATCGGGCCTGCGCCTTCCAGCACCGCCGATTCAAACAGTGCTTTGGGGATACTGCGCATCGCCTGCCGCATAAGGAAAATTCCCATGCCGTCTGCTAATTCTGTGAGAATAACACCATACGGCGTATTTAATAATCCCAAATGGGACATGAACAAATAGTTGGGCATAATCAAGACGGTTACGGGAATAAAAAAAGTCATAAGCATGCAGTTAAACAGCATTTCCCGCCCTTTAAACCGATAGTACACAAAGGCAAATCCTGCCAAAAGACTGGTTAGAATTTTGAAAAGTGTAACAAAGAAAGCAATAAAAAATGTATTGCTGACAAACTGCATAATAGGAAAACGGCTAAGAACGGTCTGATAGTTTTCCAAGGTCGGCGGAAACGGCAGCGGATTTAGGGGCGACTGAAAGACTTGGTTGAGTTCTTTCAAGGATGCTGACAACATAAAGACAACGGGCCATAAGGAAATAACCACTGCCGCGATGAGAAGAATATGGCAGGGAATTTCTTTTTTCATATTAATTTTCATAGTACACCTTCTTATCTGCGACACGGCTGCGCCACCATAAAAATACGGCAAAGAGAATCATTGTAATAACGGCATAGGCTGCCGATTTGCCAGTCTGATAAAAGACAAAGGCATACTGGTAAATGACGTAGACCAAATTGGCACTGCCCTGATCCGGCCCGCCCTGCGTCAGCATATTGACAGGCACCATGACATACTGCAGGCCAAATACAACGGTAATGACGAATACATAAATCGCTGACGAAGATGTCTGCGGCAGGATGATGGTTTTGAAAATAACCCAATCCGATGCGTTTTCCAGCCGGGCTGCTTCAATCATTTCCTGCGGCACCGAAACCATTGCGGCGAGCATCAAAATCAGGTTGTAGCCAAACACTTTCCAGCCAATAATCGTACTGATGGAAAAAATGACCAAAATAGGTTCTTTAAACCAGCGCGGCGACGTCACCCCAAAAAACTGAAGGATTTCATGAATCGGTCCTGCTAAGGGATTGTAAATCCACAAAAACAAAATGCTGGCCACTGCCAAGCTGAGCAGTGACGGCAAAAACAACAAGGAGCGATATACCGTCTTGCCGCGGCGCAGCATATGCGCCATGATATACGAATACACATAAGGCAGAACAAAATTAAATACCAGCAGGAACAAGATAAACAATATCGTATTGCCCAAGACTTGGTAACACTCATGACTTTGCAGGACGGCAGCATAATTGTCCAAGCCGACAAATTTCATCTTAGAACTGACCATGTTCCACGAAAAAAAGCTTAATCCAATATTGGCAAGGAGCGGCCAATAGTAAAAAATGATAAAGACGAGCGCTGCCGGTACAAACAGCAGTGCGCCTTTTCGGGATAAGGGATTCATTACCCATCACAACCTTTCTAAAAAAGAACGGACAGGAAGGAGCATTTGCTGGTTCCTGTCCGGTTTGCTATCGCCAATTCTATTTCTTAGTTTAATAAGCCGTCAATCTTTACAGCGGCTTCATGAAGAGCGTCGGTAGCCGATTTGCTGCCGTTGAGGACGACATCGCGCATATCGATAAGAACCTGTTCAGCCTGCAAACCGTTCTGGCCGGGGAAGCTGACCCAAGGAGTTACATTCGGAAGCATTTCCATAGCTTTCCGTACGTTTTCGTTTTCATCCATCAATTTTTTATAGTCTCCTTCTTTGTCCATGCCTTTGCGCGGCGGCAGGTAGCCTGTGCCTGTATCCCATTTCGTCAGGCTTTCAGCTGATTCCAAATATTTGACAAATTCAGCAGCCGCTTTTTGTTTGTCTTTATCTTTGGACAGAATCATGAGGAAGTTGCCGCCTGCCGGAACTTTGACCGGTTTGCCGTCAAATGCCGGGAAAGATGTCGTACTTACGTTAAACTGGGAGCTTTTTTCGAAGTTGGCCCGTTTGCCAATCGTCGTGCAGACCATGGCCAGTTTGCCGGATGTAAAGGCTTGGAAGCCTTCTTCGTTGGTAGCATGCAGGCCGATGCCGTCTTTGACCATATCTGCAATGAACTGATAGCCTTCTGCTGCTTCCGGTGTATCAAAGCCGGCTTTCCATTTGCCGTTTTCCTTCTTCAGCATCGTGCCGCCGTTGGATTCTACCAGAGCCTGATTGGTCCATGTATCAGCATATTCCTGCATAAAGAATGCCGGCTGGCCTGTTTTATCTTTTATCTGCTGTGCATACTGGCGAACTTCATTCCATGTTTTCGGCGGTTTGCTCGGGTCCAGTCCGGCTGCTTTAAAGATATCCGGGTTATAGTACAAAACCGGTACAGACAAGGAGTACGGCAGGCCGACTTGTTTGCCGTCTGCAGTCTGTGCTAATTTAGCAATGTTGGGTTCAAATGTATTTTTGACAAAATCCGGATCGCCTGCATCGGCAAAAACCGTATTAATATCTTCATGCTGAAAATTTTCATCGGCGTAATACAGGAAATCCCATCCCATCTGTACCACATCCGGTGTTTGCCCTGAAGCAACAGCTGCCTGCAGATTTTGTGTCAGCCCTTTATACATATCTGGATTAAACTTTTCTTTTACTTTAATATTGGGGTGGCTTTTATTGAAGTCATCGACTAATTCACGAACAGTCTTACCGCCAAAGCTGTCTGAGGCGACGTGCCAATATTCGATTTCTACCGGTTTGCCGCTGTCTGCCGAATTGCTTGTACTGCCACCGCCGCAGCCAGTCAGGCTGACTGCTGTCATAACGCCGACAGTCGCGCAAAGTAATGCTTTTTTCCAATTCATATCCCTATGCCTCCTAAATGCTGAATTCCTTGTGCATCCTGTAAACTATTTGCACAAGAAGCGCTCTTTCTGGAAACTATATTACGGGATGATTGTAAAAAACAAGTAGGCAAACAGCGATATGTATGTAAAGTTTGCATATAAAAAAACGTATCATACAGATAAAATTCTGTACAATACGTTTTTTGCTGTTTCATATTAAAATTGTGCTGCGAGGTTAATCGCCCGAATCGTTTCTTCTGTCGAGGAAGCGGCTGCCTTTTCGCCTTTGCTTTCTTTTTTATCGTTGCCTTTGGAGCCTTGTTTGACCAAATCATCGTTCTGCGTTACTTCTTCTGCTTCATCGCTGATAACGGCTTTCGCTTCATTGAGCTGATGATTTTTGTTGAGATACGCATCCCGTTTTTCCGGCGGAACGACTTTAATGGTAATCTGTCCGTCTCCCTTGACAATATACGGCGTAGCAATTGACGATTTTGCCTCTTTCTTGGCATCTTCGTTCAAAGACCGTTTATCTGGTTTAAGAATATCCTTGCTGCCCGTATCCGGTTCTTTGCCGCGGATTTTTACTTTCTTGGTTTTCGTGCTGCCATCATTAATCATGCTGACATTCTGATCCAGGATTTCAATTACCAAATCATTATTGGCATCTTCTCCTTCGATTTCTTTCTTCAATTCAGCAAAATCTTTATAATGGCGCAGCCGTTCCAAGATTTCATCCGTTAAGTTGTACCGCTGTTTTTCAATCAAGTACGGCAGAGGAACCACGCCGCCGCCGCGGACTTCCAAAACCATATTGCCGATAGGCTGTTTTTTCGGAACGGTAAAGCTCATGGTCTTGACTTCATCGACACCGTGGTACGGATGCAGCTTGATTTTGAAATATACTGTATCACCAGGGCTGACGACTACCGGGGCTGCCGTTGCATCTACAATACGCGCTGATTTTTTAGCCTGCGTGACATCGACAGACATATTGATATCCAGCACAGGGTAATCTATAAATTCATTATGCTTGAGTATATCCAGAACATTATATAATTCATCAATGCTTTTTTCATTAATATTATCTTCTGAATAATACATGTTATGCCGCGTAATATCTTTATCTCTGCCTTCGGAAGACCGAATCGTATATTGGAGCGTTGCCGTACCGCCGCCGCTGCGGTCAATCGTCTTGTTGACCGTATTGTATACGGTCGTCGCTGCCAGTACCGGCGTCAGCTCGTTGTCTTCTACGATTTTAACGCGTTTGAGCATATCTGTGCCCGTATCGGTATCATGTGCTTTGATAATGACCGGTATGCCCGGTGCCAGATAATTGTAGCGTCCGGCAATGCCTGCGCCGCGGTCCTGGCTGATTTTACCGACTTCTGCGCCGATGGAACCGAGTTTAAACGAACTGGACATGTTGTTGACTATCGTAAAAATATAGGCGTTATGCATAAAATAATTTATGCTGCCTTTTTTCAAGAACGGATGTCCGAATGCTACGATACGGTCACCGTCTACGTACGTCACCGTGCCAATAGCCCCCATTGTCATATCGCCGTTAACCAAAGATGCAGCTACGGAACTGCCGGCTTCCAGCGGCTGTGCCGTCGTGTCCGTCGCTGCTGATGCCGTATCTACCGGTGAAAAGTGATACTGCGGCAGTTTGGACTGCATCCAGGCGGTAGACAAGGAATCAAAACCGCCCATCATCAACGGCGTGGCAATCGGCACCAAAGAAGATTCTCTGGCGTTAAACGGCCGAATTTCTTCTTTTGCCGGCACATTCCACAGCTTAATCATGTCGCCAATCGGCGTAATCATGCCCAGATGGGACCGTGTAAATCCCCAGCCGTACGCAATCGCGCCAACCAGTTTTCCATCAATATATACGGGACTGCCGCTCATCCCTTGGGCAATACCGCCGGTTCGTTCAATGAGCGGACAGGAAAAATCTGCCAAAATCAAATCTCCTGACGGTCCCTGATTTTTCATTACACCTAAAATTTTTACAGGAAACGTTTCAATTTCGTTCCCATGTACTACTGTTTTTGCATATCCTGTCATGCCCTCTTGAATGTCGCTGACATTCATAAATTCCTGCGCAAACGCTGTCATCGTCATGACGCAGCAAACAGCTGTTAAACAAGTACGCACGGCTATACGCCGTAATGCATGCAGCTTACTCATCACATCGATTCCCCTACTTCTCTTCAACTATCAAGACAACAGCGCCCTGCTGCACCTGCGTTCCCGGCTGAACCAGCACGGTTTTGACCGTACCGTCTGCATCGGCACGCACAGCCGGCATCGGGCCTGCCAGTGACTGAACCGTCATCAGCACATCTCCTGCTTTGACAGGCGTGCCTGCAGAGGAAACGCTGACCACACTGCCGCTTAACACAGATGTGTAAGACACATCGGCTGCAAACGCGGCGGTGATATTTACGAATGTCATGGCAAGTACAGCTAATATACAACGTAATTTTTTCATAACGCTTCCTCCTTTGTGCAGTTATACGTCATCAAAACTATCTTTTAATCTATCCATTTCTTTTAGAGATTTTCCGGCTCCATTCGCTACGCACAGCAGCGGTTCATCGCACAAATACGCTGCCATGCCCGTCGTCTGGGATATGAGCCGGTCAAAACCATCCAAAAGCAAGCCGCCGCCTGTAAGCACAATGCCGTGATCTGCTATGTCAGCAGCCAATTCCGGCGGCGTTTTTTCCAAGATGGAAACAATCGTCCGCAGTACTGTCTGAATCGGTTCTTCCAACGCTTTGCGGATTTCCTGTGAATCTATATCAATAATAGTCGGCAGGCCTGTTTCCAAGCTTCGTCCCCGAACATCCGCCGTTAGGTTTCGTCCGTCAGGAAGGGCCGTACCAATCAATATTTTCAATTCTTCAGCCGTATGGCGTCCAATTGTTACATGCTTAATTTTTTCCAAATACGTGATAATCGCTTCATCAAAGGTATTACTGCCAATACGCAGCGATTCACTAATGACAATGCCGCTCAAACTAAGTACAGCCACATCTGTCGTACCGCCGCCCATATCGACAATCATGGAACCGTTGGAGCTGGCAATATCCAGTCCTGCGCCGATCGCTGCCGCCAAGGGTTCTTCCATGACGACCGTTTTCCGCGCGCCGGCCTGCATCGCCGCTTCCATGACGGCCCGCCGTTCGACATTGGTAACGCTTGACGGTACACAAATAATCACGCGCGGCTTAAACAGCAGCGCATTGCCAATCGCCTTGCGGATAAAATACCGCAGCATATATTCCGTCGCATCATAATCGGCAATTACGCCGTTGTGCATGGGATGGTATGCATCAATATGTTCCGGTGTTCGTTCCAGCATGGCATGCGCTTCTTTGCCAATCGCAATGACTTTATTCGTATTTTTATCGACAGAAATCACAGCCGGTTCATTGACGACAATTCCTCGTTTTTTGACATAGACGATAATGTTTGCCGTCCCTAAATCAATGGCAATGTCACTGCCCAGCCAATTTGCCAGAAAAAAAGAATGAGATTTTTTAGTATGCCGTTCTTTTTTCTTAGTTTTCTTCTTCGTCAATATTGACCCGAACAATGTCAGCACCTAGCCTTTGCAATTTTAATACGAGATTATCATAGCCGCGGTCAATGTGATACAAATAGCCGACCCGCGTTTCGCCTTCAGCGACAAGACCTGCCATGACCAATGCCGCACCGGCACGGAGGTCTGTCGCATTGACATCGGCCCCTTTCAGCTTGGGAACCCCTTCCACAATCGCACTCCGACCTTCAATGCGGATTTTAGCGCCCATCCGCTTAAATTCATCGACATGCATGAAACGGTTTTCAAATACGGTTTCGGTAATAACGCTCGTTCCTTCACAAATCGTCGTCAAGGCCATAAACTGCGCCTGCATATCTGTCGGGAAGCCCGGATACGGCAGCGTCTTAATATCTGCCGGTTTGAGCGGCTTGTGGCCAATCACGCGTATGCCGTCTATTTCTTCCTGTACTTCGGCGCCTACTTCTTTCAACTTGGCAATAAGCGGCTTTAGATGTTCTGACAGCGCATTTTCAACAAATACATTGCCCTGTGTCATAGCCGCGCCGACCATAAAGGTACCGGCTTCAATACGGTCAGGAATAACGGAATGATTGGCGCCGTGCAGTTCCTTTACGCCTTCAATGCGAATGACATTGGTCCCGGCACCGCGGATATTGGCACCCATACTGTTGAGGTATGTCGCCAAATCAACGATTTCCGGTTCTTCAGCCGCATTTTCCAGCACCGTTTTGCCTTCAGCCAACGAAGCTGCCATCAAAATGTTTTCTGTCGCGCCGACACTGGGGAAGTCAAGATAAATCTGCGCCCCTTTTAACCCGTTGGGAACATGCGCTTCAATATCGCCGTTTTCCAAGTTGATAACGGCCCCCATCGCTTCAAATGCCTTTAAATGCAAATCAATCGGCCGCGCGCCGATAGAGCAGCCGCCAGGCAGTGAAATCTGTGCTTTTCCCTTCCGTGCCAGCAGCGGACCCATAACGAGAAAAGATGCCCGCATGCGGCGAACCAAATCGTACGGTGCAGACGTAGAATCTAAATGACTTGCGTCAATTTCTAAAACACCTTTGTGTGGATTTTCTATATGCACGCCAAGAGACTGAATAACATCACAAACTGTGTGAACATCATCCAATTTCGGAATTTCTGTCAATGTACTTTTTGTCGTTCCCAGCATGGATGCGACAATAATCGGCAGGACCGCATTTTTAGCCCCGCTGATGCGAACCGTGCCCTGCAAGGGCTTTCCACCATGAATAACAAGTTTCTCCAATTCTGGTGCCTCCTAATAAATTCGAGTAGTAGTTATGATATATATAGCATAAAGCGAAAGACAAGGTCTACCTTGCCCATTGTTAGTATATTTACTATCAAGTCATTGTACCATAAAAGAAGAAAAACTAAAAGAGTATACTAAAAAGAATATATTAAAAAGACGTGCCCCAGCACGCCTTTTTAGTATAATTGCTATGTGATTTAAACAATACACATTTATTTTTGTTTGGTAATGACATCGCAGCCCATGTACGGACGGAGAACTTCCGGGATGACGACAGAACCGTCTGCCTGCTGGTAGTTTTCCAAAATAGCCGCAACCGTACGGCCTACAGCAAGACCTGAGCCATTCAATGTATGAACGTATTCCGGTTTGGATTTCGTATCGCGGCGGAACCGGATGTTGGCACGGCGTGCCTGGAAATCTTCTGTATTGGAGCAGGAAGAAATTTCACGGTATTTGCCCTGTGCCGGGAACCATACTTCGACATCAAATGTCTTGGCAGCAGAGAAGCCGATATCACCGGTGCAGAGGCAAACTACATGATACGGCAGGCCAAGTGCTTTCAAAATGTCTTCGGCATTGTTCGTCAATTTATCCAATTCATCATAGCTGGTTTCCGGTGCTACATATTTGACCATTTCGACTTTGTGGAACTGATGCTGGCGAATCAGGCCTCGCGTATCACGGCCGGCAGAACCGGCTTCAGCACGGAAACACGGCGTCATCGCCGTAAAGTATATCGGCAGTTTAGCACCGTCGATAATTTCACCGCGGTAGTAGTTCGTAAGTGGAACTTCCGCTGTCGGAATCATATACATTTCTTCGCCTTCTACATTCAGACGATACATGTCTTCATAGAATTTCGGCAGCTGGCCTGTGCCAGTCATGGAATCGCGATTGACAATATACGGCGGAATGACTTCTGTATAGCCGTCTTTCTGTGTATGCTGGTCCAGCATGAAGTTGTATACGGCACGTTCCAAGCGGGCACCCAGGCCGATATAGTAATAGAAGCGGGCACCGGTGACTTTAGCAGCCCGTTCTGCATCGAGGATACCCAATTTTTCGCCTACATCCCAATGATTGAGCGGCTGGAAATCAAACTTCGTCGGTTCGCCCCACTTGCGGACTTCCGGATTGTCGCTGTCATCATTGCCAATAGGAACAGAAGGATGGCACATGTTCGGAATCATCAGCTGCATAGCGAGCATGTCTTTTTCTACTTCTTTGACTTCTTTATCCAATACAGCAATATCACCGCCTAATTTTTTCATGGCAGCGATTTTTTCGTCTGCATTTTCTTTATTGCGTTTTAATTGGCTGATTTCCTGTGTTACGGTATTGCGTTCACTTTTCATGGCTTCTACTTTTTGCAGGAGTTCACGCCGTTTGCTGTCCAGCGCGACGAATTTATCTACGTCTACGTCTTTGGCATGACGATTCTTAATATTAGCTTTTACTTCTTCTGCATGTTCACGAATAAATTTGGTATCTAACATGATTTTCTTCCTTCCTCAACAGTCTATTTTTAGATAAGCTACTATGTATTATACTCTTTATAGTCCCTTTTGTTCAATACCACTGAACAAATACCCCATATGATTTGTAGAGTTGAGCAAGACAAGACGCCATACGCCGTTTTGACATTCCAAGACATTGATGCAGGTGTTGTCCTGCTTAATTTGCCAAAAATGGCTCATATCCAGCCCTAAGACCTCACAAATGACAGCTTTGTTGACAGCATCATGAGCTGCTACCAAGACCGTTTTGCCATCATATTTCTGCGCGTATTCATCAAACGCCGCACGAGCACGGCGGCGGACATCTTCCAGCGATTCTCCGCCTTTGCCGGGCATCTGCACGAGATGCGGCTGCGTATGCCATTGGTGAAAGGCTTCCGGGTAGGCCGCTTCAATTTCATCGGCCAGTTTCCCTTCCCAGTCGCCGTGATTGATTTCCAGCAGCCTGTCATCTTTGGCAACGGGAATATGGTGGAGCTGAGCACAAAACGAACACGTCATATACGACCGTTCCAACGGGCTGGAAATCGCCACATCAATCGGCGTATCCTTCAGGCCTTCTGCTACCAAATGTCCCTGCTGCAGGCCTCGTTCACTCAGGTGCGTATCTTCCTGTCCCTGATAGCGGCCTTCTATGTTCCACTGTGTTTCGCCGTGGCGAATGAGTATAATCCGTACCATCGTTACCTCCTGTTAGTGAATATCGCAGTGAATCAGTTTCATATCGATAATGCCGTTGATAGAACGGAGCTTGAGCATAATATCATTGGGAATGTCGTCTTGTACAGCAATCGCCATGATATTGTTGCCTGTCTTCGTCATCCGGCCGACCTGCATGCCCGTAATATTGATGTGGGCCTGACCCAAAATCGTAGAAATCTGGCCAATCATATTCGGCTGGTCTACATGCGGGGCCAAGAGGAGATAGCCTTCCGGCGTAAAGTCTACACGGTATTCATCAATCTGAACGATTTTAGCTTCTGTCTTGTTAAAGAGCATACCTACCAAAGAATGTTCGCCTTTCGACGTTTTGATGCGTACGGTTACAGCATCGACAAAGGTACCGCTGTCATGCGATTTGATTTCTTTGACAGCAATGTGGCGGGATTTGGCAACTTCACTGGCATTGACAAAATTGACCGAATCCTGAAGGATAGGATTGAGAGCCCCTTTGAGGACAGCCGTTGTCAAGAGCCGTGTTTCTGTATCGGCCAGTTCACCGGTATATTCAACCTGGATTTCTCTCATCGGTGCATCTGCCAAATATACGCCCAAGTTCCCCATGCGTTCCATCAAATCGAAATACGGATGAATGACATTGTATACATTTTGCGGGATAGGAGCCATATTGACAGCCGTTGGAACGGGTTCGCCATTAAGTGCTGCCATGACCCCTTCAGCAACGTCTACGGATACGCCGATTTGCGCTTCTACCGTCGATGCGCCGAGGTGCGGCGTAATGACAACATTATCCAGGCCAATAAACGGGTTGATGTCCTTGGTAAGCGGTTCTGTTGGGAATACATCAATAGCTGCGCCGGCTACATGACCGTTTTTCAATGCTTCTGCCAATGCCTGAATGTCGAGTACAGCGCCGCGGGATACGTTGATAACGCGAACGCCGTCTTTCATTTTGGCAATTTCTTCTCTGCCAATCATGCCGCGTGTTTCTTTAGTCAGCGGCGTATGCATCGTAATATAATCCGATGTTTTCAGCAAGGTATCCAAATCGACAGATTCTACGCCAAGCTGTTTAAACCGTTCTTCCGGAATGTACGGGTCGTAACCGATGGTTTTCATTTCCATAGCCTGCATGCGTTTGGCAATCCGCGAACCAATACGGCCGACGCCGATAATACCGATGGTTTTGTCTTTGAGCTGAATGCCTGTAAATCTGCTGCGGTCCCATTCGCCGGCCATCAAGGAATTGTGAGCCTGCGGAATATGGCGGGTAATTGCCATAATCATGGCACAGGTATGTTCCGTAGCTGCCATCGTATTGGCTGTTGGTGTATTGACGACGACAATGCCTCGTTCTGTTGCTTTTTTGATATCAATGCTGTCTACGCCGACACCGGCCCGGCCGACAACTTTCAATTTTTTGGCCGCATCAATTACTTTTTCTGTTACGTGCGTCATGGAACGGGTAATCAGCCCGTCATATTCACCAATGCAGGCAACTAATCCGGCTTCATCCAAATTTTTCTTCACATCGACTTCATAGCCGTGCTGCCGCAATAATTCTACACCTTTAACCGATACGTCATCGCTAACTAAAATTTTCATTTTATATTCCCCCTAAACGCTGTCACGTTTACATATATACTATATTTTCTGGCTGCATGCCGCCGAATACACAGCGGCCTGAACAGCCGTCATTTACTTTATCATTAATGCTGTTTTTGAAATGCTTTCATAAATGCTGCCAATGCCGCGCACCCTTCTTCGGTAACGGCATTATACAAAGAAGCCCGGCAGCCGCCGATAGACCGGTGGCCTTTGACGCCAATCAAATCCTGCGCCGCTGCCTGCGTAACAAATTCTTTTTCCAGTTCCGGCGTTGCCAGATTGAAGGTCACATTCATCAGGCTGCGCGAATCTTTCCGGGCATGCCCTTTATAAAAACCGTGACTTTCGTCAATCACGCTGTAAATCATATCGGCTTTGACTTGATTGCGTCGGTGCATCGCTGTCAAACCGCCATGGTCATCGAGCCAATGCGCTACTTTATTGACAAAATAAATATCAAATACCGGTGGCGTGTTGTACGTCGAATCATGGTCCACAAAGGTCTTGTACTGCAGCATCAGCGGCAGGTTATCATTGGCATTCTTCAAAAATTCGTCTTTGATAATCGCTATGACGACACCGGCAGGCCCAACATTTTTCTGCGCGCCGGCATAGATGAGGTCGAACTGCCGTACATCTACAGGCCGGCTCAAAAAATCACTGGACATGTCGCAAATGACCGGAATATCAAAATCCGGAAATGTCTGCCATTCTGTGCCGTGAATCGTATTATTAGACGTCATGTACACATAATCCGTATCCGGCTGCACAACAAAATCCTCTTTAGCTGGTATATACGTAAAATGATCTTTTTTGCTCGATGCAATTTCATAGGTTTCTCCAAAAAACTGCGCCGCTTTCATCGCTTTGTCAGACCAGACACCGGTATTGATATATCCGCCTTTTTTCTTCAGAAAGTTTGCCGCATGCATGACAAACTGCATACTGCCGCCGCCTTGTATAAAGACGACATGATAGCCTTCCGGCACCTGCAGGAGTTTTTTCAATGTTGCTACGGTATCATCCTGCATTTCCTGATAAGCAGCACTGCGGTGACTAATTTCAACAATACTCATTCCCGTATGATTGAAATCCAAAAATTCACGCTGAACTTCCTGCAGCACTTCCAGCGGCATAGCCGACGGACCTGCATTAAAGTTGTACACTCGTTTCATACGTTACACCTCTCACTCACCAAGGAGCCGCAGGGAAAGCTCTCTTGCTAAAAAAATCAATAAAATAAAAAACTCCCGTCCCCTAAAGGGACGAGAGTATATTCCCGCGTTGCCACCCAACTTGCCTTTCGGCCAACTTGTACCGCTATACCGGGCGTACCCGTCAAATTCATCATTTGCGGCTCCAGAGCGGAACGCCTTACTGTCTTACTGCCTCACACCGTCCGGCAGCTCTCTGTAAAGACAACCATAAGTTGCTTCTCTTTCATCGCCTTTTGTAAAATATTGAGTTCATTATAAACACGTTTGTCCAATATGTCAAGACATACGAATAAATTCATGTATTGCCATATTTTTATGAAACGCTGCACCCACAGTATCACTACATCTTTCTTTCCACGCTGTATACTTCGCTGTGAAAATACACGGCCCTATTCGGCTGGAACGCGGCGATTTTGCAGGAAGCGGGTAACAACACGGCGGTACGCAGCCGTATCCGTTTCTATGCCAACAGCGTGGGGCGAGTCTTTAAAAATATATACGTGTTTATCTGCGCTGCCGCAATTGTCATACAAGCTCTGTACGGTCTGAACAGGAACCAGCGTATCCTGCCCGCCATGCAAAAACAACACCGGCGCCTTGATAAAGCGAACCGCCTGGGCCGGTTCAATATTGGAAACCAGCTTATGCGTATGAAACAGCATCGCAGCCTGAAAAAACGGATCTAAAAGATTATATCCCCAAACAGCTCGTTCATCCTGAGCTGCCTGCCGCAGTTTTTCCCGTCCTAATGCAATGATATTGCCGTACGAACTGTCTGCTACGACGAAAGACAACGAATCCCCTCGTTCACTTCCGGCATACAGCAACGCCATAGCTGCGCCCAGTGAAATACCGTGCAGCCCGATTTTCATGGCGCCGTCTCTTTCATGAAGCCATTGTACCCACTGCGTCAAATCATCAATTTCACTCAGTCCCCAATCAGTATGCTCGCCGCCGCTTTCACCATGGCCGCGCTGGTCAATCAGGAGCACGTTGTATCCCAAATTCCGGTATATCGACACATAGGGAAGACACATCATGCGGTTTTGATACAAGCCGTGCAAAAGAATAACCGTCTGATGCGAGCCCCGGCCATCAGCAATATACGTTCCCCGCAAAATGGTACCGTCAAGGGCATTGACGCGGACAGGTTCCCAATCCCGTTCTTTTTCCAGCTGCCGCATTTGTTTAACATCATGACTGTGGTTTTCAATGCCCAGCACCTTGTCCCACGGAGCCGCACGAAATTCTTCAAATGCCATATTGCCAATAAAGCAGCCGGCAGCCAGTGCCAAAACCAGCAAGAAAATACATCCTTTTCCCAACCATCGCAGCATATCGATATCTCCCTTTTTCAGTAGTACTATCTGTTAGTATAGGCCTTATAGCATCCTCCAAGTCAAGTCTTCTGCTAAGGAAATATACCGCTTTAGGGGCACAGCACGATAGATTCTCCATCATCCGGCACGTGAATATCGCCTGCATAATATGCTGACGCTTCTTTTGTATACTGCGCTTTTCTCGTCGGCAGTGTCTTATCTTCCGTATGGTATAAAATAACATGCTTTGCCTGCAGCTGTGCCGCAGTTTCTGCCGCGTCCTTGACGGTGCTGTGATGTTTTTCATACGGATGAAATACGTCTTTCTGGCCGTACAAACAAAAGGCTTCTTCGAGCAGCCAATCGGTCTGCCAGGCATACGGACGGCACCGTTCGTTGTAAGGTTCATCACCCAGGCACGTCAGTCTCATCCCGTCAGAGAATCGAATTTCATAGCCAAACTGCTTGGCCTTTGTAGAAGCAATATCAAAAGCAGTCAACGTCATATCCAAAAAAGTTCGTTGTTCTCCGTCCTGCATCTCATCCAAATGAATGCGCGTGCCAATATAGGAAAAATCTTTTTTCTTGAGCATCATTTCACACATGACGAGAAGCATATGCTTGACTGCATCATGACAGTAAATATAAAAATCCCCTTCATAGCGTCCTGCTTCCATGAGAGATGCAATTTTGCGAATCACCCAGACAACACCCAAAATATGGTCGGTATGACCATGGGTAACAAACATATGGTGAAACGCTGCATACGACACGTCAGCTTCTTCTAAGCCGCGCAAAATGGTATTACCGCCTCCTGCGTCAGTTAAAAACCAGCCGCCGTCTGTATGAAGCAAAAAACAGGTATTATAACACTGCGTCACCATCGCATTCCCTGTACCCAGCATATATATAGTTCGTGACATCGCTGCCATCCTTTCCTATCTGTATTTGGCATATAGATAAATCCCTTCTGCCATCTGGGAAGGGATTGCTGCCGCATATATATTATTCTATTTCTTCCCGCAGGACTACCCGTTCTGCGCCGTCTATTTCGCGAAGCTGAACGGAAATATCTTCCCGCCGGGATGTCGGAACATTTTTTCCTACATAATCTGCCCGAATCGGCAGTTCCCGGTGGCCTCTGTCTACGAGAACGGCCAATTCAATAAACCGCGGCCGCCCCAGTGCCATAATAGCATTGAGTGCGGAACGAACTGTCCGTCCGGTAAACAACACATCATCTACCAATATGACAATTTTGCCATCGGCATCAAACGCCCGGTCTTCACTGCCTACCGTATTGATATGGCTTTTCTTTCCATCATCACGGTACGCAGATATATCCAAATCATAGACCGGCAGATCACAGCCTTCAATCGCCGTAAGTTCTGCAGCCAGCCGTTTAGCCATCGGCACGCCGCGCGTATGAATGCCGACAAGAACCGTGTTGTCTAGTCCCTTATTGCGTTCAATAATTTCATGGGCAATACGGCGAATAGCCCGGCTGATTGCCTTTTCATCCATCAATACATTTTTTTCTTTCCACATGGCATATACCTCGCTTAACGGCGTTCTTCAGCCTGCTGCAAACAAGCTAAAAAATCATCGGGTGCCGGTGCTTCAAAATGCATAGCTTCTCCGGTAACGGGATGTACCAAATCCAGGCAGTGTGAATGAAGGGCCTGCCCTGCAATCGGGAAATCATCTTTTTTATATCCGTACAACGGGTCATTGACCACAGGATGATGAATATAGGCCATATGCACGCGAATTTGATGGGTCCGGCCTGTTTCCAGCTTGCATTCAATCCAAGTATACATCCCGTAGCGTTTGACAACGCGGAAATGCGTTACGGCGCTGCGGCCACCTTTAAACGTCACGGCCATTTTGATACGGTCTTTGGCATGGCGGCCAATAGGGGCATCGACAATACCTCTGTCTTCCGTAATATTTCCATGTACCAGCGCCCAATACGTCCGCCGCGCGGTATGCGCTTTGATTTGGGCAGCTAACCCGCGGTGTGCTTCGTCGGTCTTGGCAGCTACCATAACACCGGAAGTGTCTTTATCCAGCCGATGGACAATTCCCGGCCGAATAACGCCATTAATTCCTGACAATTCCCCTTTGCAGTGATACAGCAGCGCATTGACCAGCGTCCCGTTTGGATTGCCTGCAGCAGGATGCACTACCATGCCCCGCGCTTTATTAATGACAATAATATCTTTGTCTTCATAAATGACATCGAGAGGAATATTTTCCGCTTCTGCTTTTACTTCTTCTGTCGGCTGCTGAAACTGTACGTGTACACAGTCATTGATTTTTAAACGGCGATTGGCCTTGGCTTCTTTTCCATTTACCAGTACATCGCCCTGCTGTACGATTTGCTGCGCAAAACTTCTCGACAAATCCAGCATTTTTACTATATACACGTCCAACCGCGTTCCTATATATTCTTCTGTCACATGCCACTCTTTTTCATTCATACCGTATACCCTCATTTATCTGATATATGCGTCCAGCTGTACCATAACAACAGGCATACGCCGACAACAATACCAATATCTGCAATATTAAAAACAGGCCAAACTCTAAAATCAAAAAAATCAATGACAGCACCGCGTACGCCCCGGTCCAGTGCATTACCGACAGCACCGCCCAGCAGCATTCCCGTCCCCATCTGCACGAGCCAATGAGACGGCAGTCTTTTATGGAAAAATCCATACAGCCCCAGCAGCAGTACTGCAATACATAAAAACAGCCAGCGCTGATTTTCCAACATACCAAACGCCGCGCCGCGGTTTAAAATATATGTAATATGAAAAAAGCCCGGAATAACCGGAATCGATTCATGAAGCATCATCCATTCCTGAATGGCCATTTTACTGCCTTGATCCAGGAGTATGGTAAGCAACGCTATCCATACAACTTGCACAAAACCCTCCTGATACACCTAGATTTGTGTATATAATTTATATCATAAATAACAAAGTTATCGTATCACATAACACGGTAAAATTCAAATAAAAAAGGAGACATATAGATGTCTCCTTTTTTATCTTATGACTTAATGTGCTATTATTCAGCAGAAATAGCACCTGTAGGACATACGGATTCGCAAGAGCCGCAATCGATGCAGGAATCAGTTACAACGTATTTAGCGTCGCCTTCTTCGATAGCGCCAACAGGACAGGAACCTGCGCAAGCACCGCATTTTACGCATTCATCAGAAATAACATGCATGTTTTTCACCTCCAACCATATATCTTTCCGGGGACTAACTCCCCACGTCTTTCTCATTATTGCACGAATATCTAAAAATGTCAATGAATACCGATTGAGTGATAGTGTCAAGTTGTTGTGGGACTTTTTATGAAGAAGTTCCTTGAAACTAAATT
>CAVKEA010000007.1:0-56233 GCA_963655305.1 bacterium | reverse complement strand
AATTTAGTTTCAAGGAACTTCTTCATAAAAAGTCCCACAACAACTTGACACTATCTTCGCTGAAATGGGACTTTACACCGGCATATCCATATAGTATAATGAGTATTGTCGTACGGGTGCTCGGTGCTGCGACGACTCCGACGTACACTTAGCACTTAGCGAATATTCAATATAGTATGGAGGAATACACATGTTAACAGTAGAAGAAAAGAAAAACATTGTTGCCAAATTTGGCGCTAACGAAAACGACACAGGATCTCCGGAAGTACAGATCGCGCTCCTCACGAGCCGTATCCTTTACTTGACAGACCATCTCCGCAGCCACAAAAAAGACCATGCGTCCCGCCGCGGCTTGTTGAAATTGGTCGGCCAGCGTCGTAACTTGTTGGCATATTTGCAGAAACACAACTTGGAACGCTATCGCGCTATCCTCGAAAAATTGAATTTGCGTAAATAATGTATGCTGTGAGGCTGATGTGGGAGCATCAGCCTCTTTTTTAGGAAACACAGGGTGGTAGGTTGTAGTGTGTAGGCGAAGAATGCGCCTGTATACTAGTGCCTATCACCTGTGAGACACAAGGAGGTAGTTGGAATGGAAGAACAAAAATTCCAAATGGATTTTGCCGGCCGCCCGCTCGTTATCGAAGTAGGCAAACTGGCAAAACAAGCCAGCGGCGCAGCACTCGTCCGCTATGGTGATACGGCTGTATTTGTAACCGCAACGGGTTCGAAAGAAGCACGTGAAGATGCTGATTTCTTCCCATTGACAGTCGATTATGAAGAAAAAATGTATTCCGTAGGGAAAATTCCCGGCGGCTTTATCAAACGGGAAGGGAAACCGCCAGAATCTGCAACGCTGTTTGCTCGTCTGATTGACCGCCCGATTCGCCCGCTGTTCCCCAAAACGTATCGTCACGACGTACATGTCGTAGCCTATGATTTTTGTGTAGATCATGACAATGCCCCGGAAATTGCCGCTATGATTGGCGCGTCCGTTTCCCTGTGCATGTCTCATATTCCTTTTGCCGGCCCGATTGCCGGTGTCCGCGTCGGCCGCGTTGACGGACAGTTTATCATCAACCCGACAGTAGCGCAGAGCGAACAGAGCGATATGGATATTGTCGTTGCCGGTACCAAAGACGCTATTTTGATGGTAGAAGGCGGTGCCAAACAGGTACCGGAAGCTGACGTACTCGATGCGATTATGTTTGCTCATGAAGAAATTAAGAAAGTCGTTGAATTCCAGCTCAGTTTCTTGGACAAGATCAGCGTCCCCAAACAAGAATTTGTAGAAAAAGAACCGCCGGCAGACATCGTAGAAGCTGTTCATGCATACGGTGAAGAAGCCATGAAGACGGCTATTTTTACAGCAGATAAAGTGGAACGTGAAGAAAAGATGAATGCTGTCGAAGCCGACATTTACGAACATTTTGCCGACATTTATCCGGATGACCAGGATACGATTGCTGAAATCACGCAGAAAATGATTAAAGAAATCGTTCGTCATATGATTGCTGTCGATAAAATCCGTCCGGACGGCCGTAAAGTCAACGAAGTCCGTCCTGTCAGCTGCGAAGTAGGCTTGTTTGCCCGTACACACGGTACCGGCCTCTTTACGCGCGGCCAGACACAGATTTTGAGCTTTGCTACGTTGGCACCGCTTTCTGAAGCACAGCACATTGACGGCGTAGGCATCGAAACAGACCGCCGCTATATGCATCATTACAATTTCCCATCCTTCTGCGTTGGCGAAACCAAATCGTCCCGCGGTCCGGGCCGTCGTGAAATCGGCCACGGCAAACTGGCAGAACGGGCATTGACCCAGGTTATGCCGAGTGAAGAAGAATTTCCATATGCGATCCGCGTCGTCTCTGAAGTCCTCGAATCCAACGGCTCCAGCTCTATGGGCAGTGTCTGCGGCAGTACGCTGGCATTGATGGATGCAGGCGTGCCGATTAAAGCTCCTGTAGCCGGCGTAGCCATGGGACTTGTCACCAAAGGTGATGACTTTACGATTTTGACGGATATTCAGGGCATGGAAGATGCTCTCGGTGACATGGACTTCAAAGTAGCCGGTACGACCAAAGGCGTCACAGCCATTCAGATGGATATCAAAATCAAAGGCCTCAGCCGGGAAATTTTGGCACAGGCATTAAAACAGGCTCATGAAGGCCGCATGCATATCATGGGCAAAATGATGGAGGTCATCAGCGAACCGCGCAAGGAGCTCTCTCCCTATGCACCGCGCATCATCTCCATGCATATTCATCCCGATAAAATCCGCGATGTCATTGGGCCGGGCGGCAAAATGATTAAGCAGATTACAGAAGAAACAGGCGCTAAAATCGATATTGACGATTCGGGCCTCGTATATATTGCCGCAGTAGACGGCGAAGGCGGCGACAAAGCCAAACAGTGGATTGAACGCCTGACAGAAGATGTCGAAGTAGGCAAGACCTATGTCGGCAAAGTTACGCGTTTGATGAACTTTGGCGCGTTTGTCGAAGTACTGCCGGGCAAAGAAGGTCTGGTACATATTTCCCAGCTTGCCAAAGAACGCGTGGAAAAAGTAGAAGACGTCGTCCATGTTGGCGATGAAATCATGGTCAAATGCGTTGAAATCGACAACCAGGGCCGTATCAACTTATCCCGCAAAGCCCTTCTTGGCGGCAGTGACGCACCGACACATCGCAGCCGCGGTCCCCGCAACGGCCACGGACATGATGGTCAGAAAAAATAAGGTGTACTATGACAGGAAGAGGATTTGAAGTCGTAACGGCTTATCAAGATAAACACATTACGCTGCCCGTCCGCAAGACAGGCGGCAGTGCCGGCTATGATTTGGCGGCGGCAGAAACAGTCACCCTGATGCCGCACGCTGTGACGGTCGTGCCGACTGGTTTGAAAGCATATATGGAACAGGACGAATATTTATCTGTTTTCATCCGTTCCAGCCTGGCTTTCAAAAAAGGGTTGATGCTGGCCAACAGTACCGGGATTGTCGATAGTGACTACTACAACAATCCGGATAACGAAGGCCATATCATGATTGCGTATTACAACACCAATGATGCGCCCTATACAATTGAAAAAGGTGAACGTATCGGACAGGGGATTTTCATGAAATACCTGACTGTCAACGATGATACGGCAGATGGTGTCCGTACTGGCGGTATTGGCAGTACAGGAACGAAATAAACAAAAGGGCGTCCGCAGGCTGCTGTGGCGCCTTTTTCCTATTCCAGGAGGGGATTTGAATGAGTATCAGCAAAGAAACAATGATTGCCAGAAAAGAAATCATGCAGGGAAAAGTGCTGCATGTTACGGTAGATACGGTTCGCATTGATGACGAAAGCAGCGGCGAACACAAAACTGCGACGCGGGAAGCTGTTTGGCATTTTGGCGCCTGCGCCGTTTTGCCGCTTACCAATGACGGAAAAATTATCATGGTACGGCAGTACCGCTATGCCGCAGCTCAGCCGATGCTGGAAGTACCGGCTGGAAAAATCGAACATGACGGCGAATCTCCGGCAGTTTGTGCCGCACGGGAACTGGAAGAAGAAGCGGCTGTCACGGCAGACGAAATCATTCCCCTGGGCTACACGTATACGTCACCGGGATTTTGCAGTGAACGCATTTATTTATATTTGGCAAGAGGTCTCAAAAAAGGCAGCCAGCATTTGGATGATGACGAATACTTGAATATTGAACGGTATACGCCGCAGGAAGTCGAACAGTTGATTGATGCCAACAAAATTACAGATGCCAAAACGATTGCTATTTTTGCCAAAGCCCGCAAATATTTGCCGGGATTGTAAAAAGGAGGGATTTCCATGAAATTTAATCGTATTATTGTCATTGTCATGGACAGCGTCGGTGCCGGCAATGCACCGGATGCCGCTAAATTTGGGGATGCAGGTGCCGATACATACGGTCATATTGACAGCCGGGTGCCGCTGGCTGCGCCTAATTTGCGGAAATTGGGATTGGGACAAGTGGCGCATGTACACGCAGTGCCCACGACGCTTATCGGCTCTTACGGCTTGATGCAGGAAATCTCAGCAGGCAAAGATACGACCAGCGGCCATTGGGAATTTATGGGCAATCCCGTAGAAAATCCCTTTCCGACATTTCCCCATGCATTTCCAGACGAATTGCTGAAAACGTTTACAGAAAAAACAGGATACGGCTATATTGGCAACGAAATCGCTTCCGGTACGGAAATTATCGAACGCCTGGGGCCGGACCATTTTCGCACCAAACTGCCTATCGTCTATACCTCGGCAGACAGTGTCTTCCAGATTGCAGCACATAACGATGTCATCCCCTTGGAAGAACTCTATCGGATTTGCGATATTACGCGGCGTGAAGTCTGCGTTGGCAAATACGAAGTAGGCCGCATCATTGCCCGGCCGTTTATTGGCGAACAAGGCCATTTTATACGGACTGGCGACCGCCGCGACTACAGCCGCATGCCCAAACGCAAAATGGTTTTTGAGTATGTATCGGAAAACGGCTTTTGTGTCGTCGGTGTCGGCAAAATCGGCGATATTTATGCTCATGTCGGACTTACGGAATCGTATCATACGGCCAATAATGCCGAAGACATGGCAGAACTGACCAAACAGCTCTTGGCACATCGTAAGGACAAGGGACTGCTCATGGCTAACTTTGTCGATTTTGACAGTATGTACGGCCATCGACGCAACGTAGCTGGCTATGCCCAATGTATTGAAGATTTTGATGCGGCTCTCGGCGAATTTTTGCCGCAGCTGCAGGACGACGAACTGCTCATTATCACGGCAGATCACGGCAACGACCCGACATGGACTGGCACGGACCATACACGGGAACGGGTACCTCTCATGATGTACAGCCCGGCATTTACACAGTCCGTGGACGTAGGCATTCGCAGCACCTATGCCGATTTGGGCATGACAATTATGGATAATTTCGGCCTGACAGGGCTGGAATTTGGCAAAAGCTTTTTAGCTGAATTGAGGTGATCGTATGTGGCCGATGGAATGCATTGAACACAAACGGGACGGGAAAGTACTGAGCCGTGAAGAAATCCGGCGTTTTATTGACGACTATACAGCCGGCCGGATTGCCGATTATCAGGCAGCGGCCTGGCTGATGGCCGTATACCTTCGGGGAATGAATGCTGCCGAAACGACCGATTTGACGATGACCATGGCGCATTCCGGCGACATGATTGATTTGTCTTCCATTCCCGGCGTCAAGGTAGATAAGCACAGCACGGGCGGCATTGCCGACACGACGACGCTGATCGTCGCTCCTTTGGCAGCTGCGGCCGGCGTGCCTGTTGCCAAGATGAGCGGCCGCGGCTTGGGCTTTACCGGCGGAACGGCAGATAAACTGGAATCCATTCCAGGTTATCAGACCGTGCTGCCGGAAACAGCATTTTTGGAACAAGTGCGCCGAATTGGCATTTCGCTGATTACTCAGTCCGGAGACATTGCCCCGGCTGACAAGCTGCTCTATGCCCTGCGCGATGCGACAGGCACCGTCGAAAGCATCCCCTTAATCGCCAGCTCGATTATGAGCAAAAAAATAGCCGCCGGTGCTGATGCGATCGTCTTGGATGTCAAATACGGCGACGGCGCGTTTATGAAAAACAAGAAAGATGCCCGGACATTGGCTCATACGATGGTACAGATTGGCAAACTGGCTCACCGCCCGACGGTAGCCATCCTTACTTCCATGGAAGCGCCGCTGGGCACGGCTATCGGCAACAGCCTGGAAGTCGATGAAGCGGTCGAAGCCTTGTCCGGCAAAGGCCCCAAACGACTGATGGAAGTCGTCGAAGTATTGGGAGCCTATATGCTGCTTCTCGGCAAAAAAGCAGTGGATGAAGCAGACGGACGAGAAAAAATCCGCCGCGTACTGCAAAGCGGTGCCGGCCTTGCCAAATTGAAAGAACTCATTGCGGCGCAGCATGGCAGTACCTCTTGGATTGGCAAACGGCCGCTGACCCAAGCCGCCCAACAGTATACCGCTGTCTGCACTGATGAAGGATATATTACAGCTATTCACGGCAGAGCTTTAGGTGAAATCGCCATGAAACTAGGTGCCGGCCGGGCGCATAAAGAAGATGCCATCGACCCGATGGTCGGCATTCGGTTGTACAAAGAACTCTATGACCCGATTCGTGCCGGCGAACCGCTGTTTACCATTTACGGCAAAGCCGATACGCCGATGATGGCGGTAGCACAGGAGATTGCAGACCAAATTATCGTCACGCCGACGCAGGCTGCTTCTATCGAACCTGTGGTTTGCGACGTGATTTATGAATAAACAGCAGAAAGGAGCCGCTGTATACGAAAACGGCTCCTTTTGCATGGCATAGGAACGATGCCGTGCGAGTAAACGGATATAGGGGCAGTGTTACGGCTGCCTATTTTTTAGAGAAAAGGAAGAACGATATGAACCTCAACAGGCAAATCCCTGTCCAAAAAGGGAACACCTATACGATTGATGTAGTACGTCTGGGAACCAGCGGAGAAGGCGTAGGAAAGTATAACGGCTTTACCGTATTTATACCAGGAGCACTTCCCGGTGAAACGGTAGAGGCGCGGATTACCCTCGTCAAAAAACAATATGCCGCCGCCAAATTGCTGCGCATTGTCACTGCGTCGCCGGACCGGATACAACCAGCATGTCCCGTATATGCTGCCTGCGGCGGCTGTCAGCTGCAGCACATCAGCTATGAAGGCGAACTCAAAGAAAAACGGCAGCAAGTACAGGATGCCTTGGAACGCATCGGCCATCTCAAAGATATACACGTCGAACCGACACTGGGAGCCGCCAGCCCTTGGGCATACCGCAATAAAATGCAGTTTCCCGTAGCAGCCGTCGGCAAAAAAAATATAGCTATCGGCTGTTTTGCTGCTGCGACCCACCAAGTCATTGATGTGGCATCCTGTGCCATTCAAAAAGACGGCAACAACCAAATTGCCGCCATCGTTCGCCAATGGATGAAAACCTATAAGATTCCTGCGTATAACGAAGACCTGCGGACAGGCATCGTGCGGCATATTATGGGACGAGTAGGCGTACACACCGGCGAAATCATGGTCTGTCTGGTGACAGCCTGCGACATGGTTCCCCATATGAAAGACTTGGTGCGCATGCTGCGGAGCGAACTGCCGCATGTCAAAAGCATCGTGCAAAATGTCAACACACGGCATACCAACGTCATTTTAGGCCCCAAAACGCGAGTCATCTACGGTGCGCCGACGATTCACGATTCCATCGGCCCTTTGACCTTTAACATTTCGGCGCAGTCCTTTTTCCAAGTCAACAGTGAACAAGCCCAACGCCTCTACGAAAAAGCGCTGGAATTTGCGGACCTCAAGGGAAACGAAACCGTAGCCGACGTATACTGCGGCACCGGTACCATTACCCTGTTTTTGGCACAAAAAGCCAAGCAAGTCTATGGCATCGAAATCGTGGCCCCGGCCATCAAAGACGCCATCAAAAACGCTAGAGATAACCATATTCACAACGCAGGATTTATCCTGGGAGATGCTGTGTACAAACTGCCGGAACTCATCCAAAACGGCATCCGCCCGGACGTCATCGTCCTAGATCCGCCCAGAGCCGGCTGCGGCGAGCCAGTCCTCCAAGCCATTGCCAAAAGCAAACCCAAACGCGTCGTCTACGTCTCCTGCAACCCGGCAACCCTGGCCAGAGACTTGGCCTACCTAAACCAACACGGCTACCGCCCCGCCAAAGTACAGCCTGTAGACATGTTCAGCCGAACCCATCATGTGGAAACAGTGGTCTTGCTGACAAGAGTGAGATAATAAGAAGTAAAAGTTGCGTATGACCGGGCTTGTAAGAAATTTTAAAGAAGCCATCTATGAAACAAACCGACAACCCATCCGGATATAGATAACGAAGATGGCGAATCTACAGAAGATGATGTAAGGTGTTCAATTTTCTAACCAATCCATTCCTTGGTGCGATGAATACGTTTCAAGCCGACTATGGTGTTTTTATTACAAATAGCCGATTTATTAATAAGGCACGTGAGGCTGCTAGAGAAGGAACACCGATTATCACATATGTATTAGATGACTTCTATTCAGAGAATGAATCAACGTGTGGTGATACGATATTTATTTGTTCAAAAGAGTAGAAACGGTTCATTCATATTGTAAAATGTTATCTTATGGTATACGGCAAATTAATACAGTAAAATTTTTTATTTTGTAAAAGCAGGAAAATACATATCACCCTTTATAGAATATGGAACAGCCCTCTAATGCTAGCTCTACATAAACTAACGTTAGGGGGCTGTTCATTCATAGAAATTTTTTTTAGGATTTATTTATGCTTGGGCTTTCTTTTTCGGTTCAAACGATACTTTTAAAACCATGTCCATCCCATCTGCCAAACGCTGCAGAATCTTTAAAGAAGGATTTCGGCTGCCATTTTCGATTCGACTGATTTCTGTTTGGGCAATACCGGTTTTTTGGGCTAATTCTTGTTGTGTAAGATGATGAGCGATCCTAGTGTTCACGATAGCACGGATAATGTTCATTTCGGGTTCCGTTTCTGCATACGCAGCAGCAAAAGCAGGATCTTTCATCTGTTCGGCTTTAAAGTTTTTTAACGTTTTCATTTTAATTCCTCCATTCGGTGAATGTAATCGGTTCTACGTGCTTGTGCCAGATGAATTTCTTTTTGGGGAGTTTTTTGTGTTTTTTTAGTAAAACCATTGGTGACAATGATTTTTCCACCAATATAAAAGAAAAATAAGGCACGCGTAATAGTATTGGCTTGTTTGCATCGTAATTCAAAAATTCCATTACCCAATGGTTTGGTGTAAGGTTCTCGCAGTTCAAATCCTTTATCTTCAAGAAGTTCCATCATTTGAACCATTTTAGCACGCATTTTTACATCAAGTTCTAGCAAAAAATCTTCAACCGGTTTTTGACCGTCATTGGTTTCATAGAATATTATTTCAAATTCCATATAATTCCTCCTATCTATATATTATGAGATATAGCTCATAAAGTCAAGGCGAGTTTTAGGATCTTTTTAGAGTGTGAAAGTAGTATTACATATATCAGTAGGTAAGGGGCATTAACGGAACAACAAATTTACCTGTTTTTATGTGGAAATGACTGTTTAGTATTTTAAATAAATCGGCGTAACAACTATAACAAAAAGGATTCCGGCGAGATATCCCATTGGGTATTCTACCGGAATCCTTTTATATGTTTTTTTGCTAATCGGTTTGATTGTTTATCGTACTTCTTGTCCTTCGACGGACTTTTTGTTTTTATACATGGCGGCATCGGCGCGGAGAAAGATTTCTTGGTAGGTAGTATCCATTTCCGGCTGGTAATCACTCATGCCGGCAGCAAAGGCAATCTGTTCCCACGGTCGCTTTTGCTGATAATCTCGTTTTTGGTTGTACGGTGTGAGCTGGTCCAGCAGGGTAAATCGATTCTGGTAATCGCTGCCCATGACCAAGACGAGGAATTCATCGCCGCCGATTCGGAATACGGAGCTGTGTGTATAGATGCTGCAGATGCATTTTATCGTCCGGCGCAGCATTTCATTGCCCATGGCATGGCCAAACCGATCGTTGACGCCTTTCATTCCGTTTATATCCAGCATCAGTACGCTGAAAGAAAGACGAGGGTCGCGGGCGGTGATGCGTTGGTTTATTTCGGAAACCTGTTGTTCATATGCTGTGTTGTTCCAGACGTTGGTCAATTTATCTTTCAACGCCAGGGTTTCCAGCTGCTGAACCATGTTTTTCATTTTAAACATAGTCCGGTTCATGTTTTTGGCCAGTTCGCCCAGTTCATCGCTGCGGGTAATGGACAATGGCTGCTCATAATTGCCTTCGCCAATCCGGCGGGCTGCTGCATCAATAGCTTTCAGCGGGACGATAATCCGATTGGCCAGTAATGCAGCAATAATGGCGACAATCAGCCCAAAGACAAATATCAGGAAGGCCATAAACAGCATGGCTCTGGTCCGCTCTGCATACAGTGACGATTCCGGCGCACATACTCCCAAATTCATGCCGTTGTATAAGGTCTTGAAGGCCATTTTTTTGGGTTCGCCTTTATACGAATAGGCGAGCAGATGGTCGTTGGAATCTCTGTCTTTTAATGTCTTGGCATAGGGAGACATTCCCAAATCTTTCAGGCTGGTATTGGAGGAACCTCCTGGGTATTCTGGGTGGTAATACAACTTGCCGTCGTCAGCAAACAAGGAGGCATAGCTGTTGCTGTAAATTTTAGTAAACTCAATTTTATCTATCAAAATCTGCATCCGAATGCTGAAACCCATTACAGCGATGAGTTTCCCCTGGGAATAGACGGGCACGACATAGGCAATCTTCCGAACGCCGTCCATAGGAGAAACATACGGTTCTTGCCAAAAGGGCTTTTTCTGTGCTAATGCTTTGCTGAGAAAAAAATGTCCCAAATTTGCGTCAAAAAAGAAATGCTTAATATCTTCCTGCGAATGGTTGATATATTGTTTTTGTTCAGGATTCCAGGTATACCAAAAACCATCTTGGTCGGCTACTGCCGGATTGAACAGAATGAAGAACCCATAGATGGTAGAGGAGAGATTAGCCGTCATATTAAACTGATTTTCCATGTGCTGTTTGAGGTCATTCCGGAAGTTCACATCAGATAACGCGTTTGGGTCCGGAACTGTATCTTCCAGCGCATGGGCCATGGTTTGGAGAATATTGCTGGAATCAATCAACGTATTTTGCAGCGGTTCTGCTGCCCGTTGGGCTTGCCAGTTTAGGCTCATTCTAGCGATGGTCGTTGACATGTTATTGATGGTTTGTAGGTTTAGGAAGCCTAAAAACAAGGTCAAAAGCAGCGTAATCCCTGTGATGATGAGGATGAACTTGGTTTGCAGGCTCCATATTCGTTTTTTCATAACGTAATCCTTTCCGGCGCCATCTAAAAACAGCAACTGTCTGGCAAGACGGACAGCTGCTGTTTTTTTACGTACGTGAGACGCACGTATCATGCGATGTGTTTTGATGTATCTTTTGCAGCTGGCTGCCATGTGATAGGCCCTAATAGCTTTGCGTCGCTGGATTTCTCCAGGTTTGCCCGAATATTGTGATTCATATAATGTATAGTTATTATAAAATATAATACTAGATTTGTCCATCGGTATAAGAATATATTATAGACATATAAAAATAATCATTGGAATGTTTCTTCCTTTTATATTTTTTAGGAGAAAATCGATTGTGAAAAGGAGGGACGGGTGTTGCAGTTATGACCATCTCATTCGGCAGAGATGGATGTTGAATAGCCGAGCGAAAAGAACGGCCGTGCATCTAAAAAGCGGTCGTACGCCGTTCGTTTTCAAATCCACATAATCGGTCAGATAGTTTCGCACGGATATTTCGATATCGCTGGACCACTGCAGGTCTTTGGCAGGCGAGTTGCTGTAAAACATGCCGTCTATGCCATGAATCCCCATTGTTTCCAGTGTTTTTTTCATCAAAATCGTAACAGCTGCTTTGCCAAGCGTATCAAAAACCAAACAACTGTGAGGAAACGCTTCTTTTATTTTCAAGACAAGTTGGCGTACCGTGTCTTTTTCAAAATACACGAATACGCCGGCTGCCCATAAAAACGTTCCTTGTGAAGCATCAATGCTGTGAATCCATGTATCATCATGTAAATCAGCGGCGATGTTTATTTCCCTGTCCATAGGCGGCAGTACGGTGTGGCGCATGGCAATGACATCTTTCTTGTCGATGTTGTACAGCTTCATCTTGCCGTTGTCGCCTAGCAGCGGTGTTGGGTCCAAACCGCATCCCATATTGATGACAGAGGCATAAGGGTGCACCGTGAGGTATTCCTGCATTTCACAAAGAATCGCTTTACTGCGAAGCAGGCCTGCCAGTGCGCCGAACTGCCAGATGAGGGAGTCTTTTTTCCTATCCAGCGTGGAAAAATCGTAATCCAGGCGGCTGATTATGCTGCTGGCAAACGGGTCGGTGAGAATATGGGGAAATAGTTCACTGCCTAGTTTTCGCGCATAAAGCGGCAGCATTAGCGTTTCTTGTACGGTATGTTTAGCAATAGGTATTGTTTTCATAGGTTTCACCCAATCTTTCCATGTATATCATTACTATGCATCACTATGCATCCAAGAGGTCCGAGTTTGTTCTAACGGTATTGTATCAAAGCAGCCGTGTGGCGGCAATGGCGGATATATCGCCCAAAAACGCCTGTGGATAGTGGCAGCGAAGCGAACATCAGGGAAGTAGCCGCGCATTGTTTGGGTCATTGGCAATGTATTGCGGCATGCAAAACAGACGGGTATATTGCGTGAAAAAATAAAATTTGGTATACTACGTATAGATAGTTGATTGAGTCAACTTTATAAAGGGGAGATGACGATGGACTATACGAGTATTGGCTATCATTTTGGCGTACTCAATCGGCGTTCGCAGGCGTTTATTTCGTATGCCTGTCAGCCTTGGCAGCTTAGTTATGCCGAGTATGTCATTTTAGTAGAGTTATACCGCGGTGACGGGCGGAGTCAGGATGATATTTGCAAATCACTGACAGCGGACAAAGCGCTCATTGCCCGCAATGTCAAAACGCTGGAAGCCAAAGGGTATATCCGGCGAAAACAGGATGATGCAGACAGGCGGTTTAAATATATTTATTTGACCGAAAAGGCAAAACATATACAGCAGGCATTACTGGACATACTCCGACGATGGATTCATGAAACGACGAAAGGCATGGATCCTGTACTGGTTGAACAGACGATTCAGGGACTGCAGGCGGCAGCCCGTAATGCTGCTAATCTTTCTGTAGAAACGATGGCAGATGGGAAAGGAGAGTTAGAAAAATGAAAACATATATGTCTTGGCTGCATGCCGTGATTGCCGTATCGCTCGTTCTGGGACTCAGCGGCTGCGGACAGCAGGCACAGCCCAAAGAAGAAGCGCAGCTCGTCAAGACGGTGCAGGTAGGGGCAGAGAGTGCTGACAGTACGGCCGGGACCTATTCCGGCACTGTCAAAGGACGGTATGAAAGCAACTTGGCATTTCAAGCAGGCGGCCGGATTACGGCGCGCAATGTCCAACTCGGCAGCATGGTGCATGCCGGCGATGTCTTGATGACGATCAATCCGCAGGATATAGCCCAAAGCGTCAATCAGGCCCAGGCCCAGGTTAGCTCGGCGCAGGCACAGCTGCAGCTGGCACAATCCAATTTGGCACGGTATCAGCAATTATTCAATGAAGATGCGGTCAGTGCCGCTGTGTTGGACCAATACCAGACAGCGTACAATCAGGCCCAGGCACAGTACGATCAGGCGATGGCTGTGCAGCAGGCCCAGCAGAATCAATTATCCTATACGCAGCTGACAGCCGATGCAGATGGTGTCGTATCCAATGTTGTCGGAGAAGTGGGACAGGTAGTCGGTGCCGGACAGACCGTATTGACGCTGGTTCATACGGGGGATTTGGAAGTACAAATCAATGTGCCGGAAAATCGCTTGGCAGATTTCCCTATTGGCAAAGAAGTGAGCATTTCCTTTTGGGCTCTGCAGGGACAAAACGCAAGCGGCGTTGTCCGGGAAGTGGCTCCGATGGCCGATGCGGCCTCCCGTACGTATAAAGTCTGCGTGACTGTGACCAATCCGCCGGAAGGCATGCAGCTGGGCATGACGGCCAGCGTTACCAATGGCAGTGAAACCAGTCAAAACGCCGGTGAATATGTCCTGCCGCTGGCAGCTATCTACCAGACTGGTGATACGCCCCACGTATGGGTAGTCGGAAAAGATAAAACCTTGTCGCTGAAAGAGGTAACCGTATCTGATTTTGGCGATAATACCGTCAAAGTGACCGGCTTGTCGCAGGGCGATGTCGTCGTCACGGCAGGCGTGCATATGCTCTCGGAAGGAGAAAAAGTACGGACGGAGCGTGATGACGCATGAAAAATTTATCAGAATTAGCACTGAAAAACAAAGTCCTTGTCTGGTATTTTATCGTCATCGTAGCCATTGCCGGCGTTTTTTCGTACATGAAACTGGGGCGGATGGAAGACCCGGCATATACGGTGCGGCAAATGGTCGTTACGGTCGCCTGGCCTGGGGCTACAGCCCAGCAGATGCAGGACCAAGTAACCGATAAAATTGAAAAAAAACTGCAGGACACGCCAAACCTGGATTATATCAAAAGTTACTCCAGTCCGGGGCAAGCCGTCATTTATGTCAATTTGACCGACCAGGCGCCGACAGACAGCATCCGCAGTACGTGGCACGAAGTACGAAATTTGACGGAGGATATGAAAAAGGATTTGCCGGAAGGCGTCTATGGGCCGTATTACAATGACCGCTTTGACGATGTATATGGGTCTGTGTATGCCATTACCGGCGACGGCTATTCGTATGAAGAACTGCGGCAGAAAGCAGAAAAAATTCGCCGTATGATGCTGGGAATCCAAGATGTCAGCAAAGTAGAAATCGTCGGCGAACAATCTGAAAAAGTCTATATTGAAGTAGCCAATGCCAAATTGGCAGAACTGGGCATTGCACCTACGGTGATTGCCAATGCCGTCAAAGGGCAGAATGCCATGACGCCGGCCGGCATGATAGACACCAAGTCAGACAATGTATATCTGCGCATCAGCGGTGTTTTTGAAGATATAGAAGCCATTCGCAACCTGCCGATTAATGCCAACGGCCGGGTATTCCGCCTTGGTGATATTGCGACTGTCGAACGGCGGTATACCGAACCATCGGACCCCAAAATGTACTATAACGGCAAACCGGCTGTAGGTATCGCCTTGTCCATGAAGACAGGCGGCAATATTTTGACGCTTGGTGATAATCTGGAAAAACTGCAGGCCAGCGTGAAACAGGATTTACCGGCCGGCATGGAAATACATCAAGTATCTGACCAGCCAAAAGTCGTCAAGGATTCGATTAGTGATTTTGTCAATACGCTGCGGGAAGCAATTATTATTGTCCTCGTCGTCAGCTTTCTCAGCTTGGGGCTGCGTACAGGCCTTGTCGTGGCCTTTTGTATCCCCCTTGTCCTGACCGGTGTGTTCTGTGTCATGGAAATAGCCGGCATTGATTTGCACAAAGTATCACTGGGGGCCTTGATTATTGCTTTAGGGCTTCTAGTAGATGATGCGATTATCGCCGTAGAAATGATGAGCGTGCAGCTGGAAAAGGGGCTGGACAGGCTCAGTGCTGCCTGCTATGCTTTTAAGGCGACAGCGAAACCGATGCTTACGGGGACGCTCGTTACGTGTGCTGGTTTTATTCCGGTTGCTTTTGCAGACGGGGCAGCCTCTGAATTTTGCAAATCCTTGTTCCCGGTCATTTTGGCAGCGCTGCTCTTATCATGGATAGTTTCCGTTATGGTAGCACCGCTTTTTGGCTACTATTTGATTAAAGTGAAGCCGGAAACGGCAGAAAAGCCGTTGTATCAAAGCCGTTTTTATCGTTTGTTCCGTCAGGTGCTTACATGGTGCCTGACGCATCGGGCTATCGTTATCGGCAGTACGGCCGGGTTGTTTGTTCTCTCTGTCGGTTTGATGAAATGGATTCCGCAGGAGTTTTTCCCGCCTTCGCTGCGGCCGGAAATCATTGTGGAAATGACGCTGCCGGAAGGTGCGTCTATGCAGGCTTCTGAAAAAGAAGCCAAGACTTTGTCTGCTTTTTTGGATACCCAAAAAGAACAGATAGACAGCTATTCCTATTATGTAGGAGAAGGTGCGCCCCGGTTTGTATTGACACTGGAGCCGGTACTGCCGAAAAACAACTATGCGCAGTTTGTCGTCGTCGCCAAAGATGTGGCATCACGGGAAGCATTGACGCAGAAAATAAAAAAGGAAATGGCTGATAAACAGCCAGGCGTGCGCTGCAACATCAAAAATGTTCCGTTAGGACCGCCGTCTGATTATCCGATTATGCTGCGCGTATCCGGATACGATGTAGACAAAGTTAAGATGTATGCCCAGCAAATTGCCGACCGGATCGGCAAAGACAGTAATACGGAAAACGTATTTCTCAACTGGGAACAAAAGAGTAAAGTCATGCATTTGCAGCTGGATCAAAATAAACTGCGTGCTATGGGATTATCCGGGCAGGACGTTGCCAAAACGCTTTACACGGAACTGTCCGGTGCGACGATTGCAGAATACTACGCCGCAGATAAAACGATTGGCATTCAGCTTCGCCTGCAGGATAGTGACAGAAATGATTTATCCAAAATCAAAAATATTCCTATTTATACAGGCAGGGGATACGTACCGTTGGAACAGATTGCATCCATTACATATGGTGCGGAAGATGCCCTTATTTGGCGTCGTGACCTAAAACCGACGATTACCGTCGAAGGCAATATCAAATCCGGCACGGCCAACGACGCGACACAGAAGGCCTACGATTCGATAAAAGATATTCGTAATGCCATGCCTTTTGGCTATTCCGTAGAAGTAGACGGCGCCTTGGAAAACAGCCAGAAATCGCTGCGCTACCTCTTAGGCCCGGTTCCTGTGATGATACTCATCATTATGACGCTGCTCATGTTCCAACTTCGCCGCGTTTCGCTGATGATCTTGACCTTGATTACAGCTCCGATGGGCATTATCGGCGTATCTTTTGGCATGCTGCTCTTTGGCAAATCGTTGGGATTTGTAGCGTATCTGGGTATTTTAGCCTTAGGCGGCATGATTATCCGTAATTCTGTCATTTTGATTGACCAAATTGACAAACACATGGCAGCTGGGGAAGACCCTTGGCATGCGATTATTGACTCGGCCGTACTGCGTTTTAGACCGATTATGCTGACGGCAGCGGCAGCCATTCTCGGCATGATTCCCTTGATGCGCAGCATCTTTTGGGGACCGATGGCCGTAGCGATTGCCAGCGGCTTGTTTGTCGCGACCGTGCTGACCCTGTTAGTCCTGCCGACACTGTATGCGGCATGGTTTAAAGTAAAAAAAAGCAGTTAGTACCGTAACTACAAACTGGAACAGAAGGAGAACTTCTCATTCTGTTCCAGTTTTTTACTCCCTGATACGATTGGGAGCCTAGGCGTATCCTCTTCGTACTGCATGCATCTGTCATGCATGTTGCCAATCAGGCAAAGCCTATTGCGTCATAAAAATGAGACAAACTGAAATCGCAGCTATGTGTTGGGGTGGTTTGGGGATAAATTGTAAAAAAACGTTTGACAAAAGGGCATACCTACGGTATAATACTTTTTGTTGGCGGGGCATAGCGCAGTTTGGTAGCGCACCTGGCTTGGGACCAGGGGGTCGCAAGTTCGAATCTTGCTGCTCCGACCACACCACGCGGGTGTAGCTCAATGGTAGAGCGCCAGCCTTCCAAGCTGGTTACGTGGGTTCGATTCCCATCACCCGCTCCATTTTTTATGACTCAGTAGCTCAGCTGGATAGAGCAACAGCCTTCTAAGCTGTGGGTCTAGAGTTCGAATCTCTACTGGGTCACCAAACAATCTTTATTCGAACCCTGCAGTATTTTTACTGCAGGGTTTTCGAGTATCTGAGGAACTTTGTGATAGTTATAGTAAATATCTACCCGGTTTCCTGTCACGACAACACGGCGGATAAAGTCTTGAAACATATTGGGACTTCATCCGCCGTGTTTTGTTTACGCTTTACATGTTTCTTATACTGGTACCGTCAAAGAGAAGTACTGGCCTAAGTTTTTATTGACTTACAGTTTGCCGTGTTCGGCAATTGTTCAAAGAGGTACATTGCTGACTGACATAGACATGTTGTCATAACTTTCATAACGATCTTTTTGGCATATATGTATCAGCACGCAGCATGTACTTTCGTTTTGCCGTGAATTTCTACACGGTCATCTACATCTAGTTAATGATATAGCGAGGTTTTTGTTTATGCGGCAGTATGATAATCAAGAATAAAAATTTTGCTGGCAATGTGTTCCACTTTATCTAACATGTCTTCAATGTTTTCTATAACGGAAGTAGAAAAATATTCTTCTCCACACTGCATGCATTTTTTGCAAGGGACATTCTCGATAATGACGTAACAATTTGGTAACTGTGCGAAATATGTCGTAGCAGCATCGACTATAGTATCAGACTTGCAGCTGAAACATTTCATATGTATCATCCTTTCTTTTTACGAGTAGTAAATGTATTATTCTAAAGAGCTGGATCTGGAAAATAGCAGGTAATAATACTAGAAGCGGATCCTTCATCGCTGACAACAACATGAAGAATTTATGAAGAATTTTTCCTGAAGTACTGGGGCCGCATAGTAAGCAACTAGGAAAAGGCGTGTCATTTTCGTATTGCTCGATAATACAACCGTCTGCAATCGCTGTTTTTATGTCTTTTATACGGATACCGCGTTCTCGAAATCGTTTTGCTGTGTGCTGTGTTATGTATACGGCGTCAGTAGCAACGTAACGGCGTAGCGTTTCAATATCAATCAAGAAATTCACCACCTATTGTATTATTTTGAAAAATCGACTTCAATTATTCTGCCGATTCGTCTTTGATGTTGGATTTTTTTATTCGTATGAATTGGTAAATTTTTGATGTTTCCGTTTCATTTACCTCCTCTTTGAAATTATCATACTATAATGTTTGCATATTCGCAACGATAAGAGAGAAATGCAAGAAACTATTGCCGTTTCAATGCGAAAAAACGGATGCAATCCAGCGTGCTGACACTATACGGTGCGGTGAAGGCGGTACGCTGCGTAGTCTTGTAGTATCGTGCATTTCACCTCTTGACAAGGCTGTATTCCAGTCGTATAATTTACGCATGCATAGAGATGTGCATAAAGATAGTTATATATACAAGCTGTGACAAGGACATGATACCTAGTACGGTGTTATGCAGAGAGAAGCATAGATGGTGTGAGTGCTTTTGATGCCTTAGTGTATTACCGCCTTGGAGCTGACTGCCGGAATCAGAGTATGGCAGTCCGGTCGTTCCGTTACCGCGCTTGAGTACAGCAGTGTCATCTGCTGAACTAGGGTGGAACCACGTGAGTAAGCTCTCGTCCCTTGAGGACGGGAGTTTTTTATTTTAAGGAGGATGTTTGTAATGGCAGAATTAGTGTTAAAAGATGGCAGCAAAAAGTCATTTGCCGATGGCATTTCGTTGTACGATGCTGTCAAACAGCTCAGCAATAGTCTGGCAAAAAAAGTGTTAGTTGCAAAAGTAAACGGAGAAGTTACGGACCTGCGGGAACCGATCGTTGACGGCTCGACAGTAGAATTTCTTACGTTTGACGCACAGGAAGGGAAAGATACACTTCGCCATACAGCATCTCATATTATGGCACAGGCTATCCAGCATTTGTTCCCGGGCGTAAAATTCGCGATTGGCCCGTCCATTGAAAATGGTTTCTACTATGATATGGATACGGAACATCGGTTTACGCAGGATGATTTTGCAGCGATTGAAAAAGAAATGGCAAAAATCGTCAAAGAAAACCTGCCTCTGACGAAAGAAGTCGTTTCTCGCGAAGACGCATTAAAATTGTTTAAAGATGCGGGTCAGGATTATAAAGTAGAATTAATTGAAGATTTGCCGGAAGACGCTGTTATTTCACTGTATCGTCAGGGCGATTTTGTAGATCTTTGTGCAGGCCCGCACTGTGAAACAACCGGTCAGGTCAAAGCATTTAAGCTCCGCACGGTAGCTGGTGCGTACTGGCGCGGCGATGAAAAGAACAAGATGCTGCAGCGTATTTACGGCACGGCATTTGAAAAGAAATCTGATTTGGAAGCGTACTTGAAGATGATGGAAGAAGCAGAAAAACGTGACCATCGCAAACTGGGCAAACAGCTCGATCTCTTCAGCTTCCATGAAGAAGGCCCTGGCTTCCCATTCTTCCATCCGAAGGGAATGGTACTGCGCAACAACCTGCTCAAATTCTGGCATGAACTGCATGACGAAGCAGACTATGATGAAATCATGACGCCGCTCATTTTGAACCGTCAGCTTTGGGAACAGTCCGGCCATTGGGATCATTACCGCGACAACATGTACTTTACGACGATTGATGAACAGCCCTATGCAATCAAACCGATGAACTGCCCAGGCGGTATCCTCGTATATAAGAGCAACGTTCACAGCTATCGTGATTTCCCGATGCGTATGGCAGAATTGGGTATTGTCCATCGCCATGAACTGCACGGGGCACTGCACGGCTTGTTCCGTGTACGCTGCTTCACGCAGGATGATGCACACATTTTCATGCTGCCGAGCCAGATGAAACAGGAAATTTCCGGCGTTATGGATTTGATCGACAAAGCATACAAGACATTCGGTTTGGAATACCATGTTGAATTGTCTACGCGTCCGGAAGATTCCATGGGTTCTGATGAAATTTGGGAATTGGCAACGAATACACTGCGTGAAGTTATCGAAGAAAAAGGCGTTCCGTTCCAAGTCAACGAAGGCGACGGCGCATTCTACGGCCCGAAACTGGACTTCCATGTCAAAGACTCTATCGGACGTACATGGCAGTGCGGCACGATTCAGCTCGATATGCTCATGCCGGAACGTTTTGATATGACTTATATCGGCGAAGACGGCCAGAAACATCGTCCGGTCATGGTTCACCGTACCGTATTTGGCTCTATCGAACGTTTCCTCGGCGTCTTGACGGAAAACTATGCCGGTGCATTCCCAGTATGGCTGGCTCCGGTACAGATTAAATTCCTGCCGATTTCTGATAAACACTTGGCATATGTCAAAGAACTGGCTAAGAAGTTCAAAAAAGCAGGCATTCGTGCTGAAGTCGATGAAAGCAGCGAAAAAATCGGCTACAAGATTCGCAAAGCGCAGATGGAAAAAGTACCGTACATGGCTGTCATCGGCGACAAAGAAATGGCAGACGGCACCTTGGGACTTCGTGATCGTTCCAAAGGCGATTTAGGTGCCAAGAGCATTGATGAAGTCGTTGCTCATATTCAGGAATTGATGACAACTCGTAAAGGCTAAGAGTTTTGTGATATAATAATGATATAATTGCTGGCGTATCCTTGAACGGAACGCGTACAGATGCAAGGTACGGTTCTTTCAGGGAAACGTTGGCATGAGTATTGGCAGTACAACTTTATTTATGAGGTGATTTATCGTGGCAAAGCAGATTTTTGTTACAGGACATAAGAGCCCGGATACAGACTCTATTTGTTCCTCTATTGCATATGCAAAATTACAGCAGCTGCAGGGCGTGGACGCTGTTCCTGTCCGTGCAGGTGAAATCAATAAGGAAACAGCGTTTGCATTGGATTATTTCCATGTAGAAGCACAGCCTCTTGTGAAAGATTTTTATGTCAAAGTCGGCGATGCTGTTCATACGGACGTAGAAGCCCTGAAAGTCAGTGCCAGCTTGAAAGATGCAGCGAACTGGTTTGCTGCCCATGAAAGCGCAGTAGCACCGGTGGCTGACAACGGCAATTTTGTCGGCGTCGTAGATCGTGCCAGCTTGGCAGAAGAATTTATCAAAACGGTGACAGGTGCAGAACTCAGCACTGTCAAAGAATTGATGCACGACCCGGCATTGTTCTTCAGCACGAAAGACAATGGTCATGATGTACCGGCTGACGGCCAGTACGCTGTCGTAGATGACGGCAAATATGTCGGCATGGTCTGTGCAGACTGCATTGCTGCTGTAGAAAAACAGCAGGTCATGCTGGTAGACCACAACGAAAAGAAACAAATTATTGACGGCATTGATGAAGCTGAAATCGTCAGTGTCGTAGACCATCACCGCATTGGCGGCACGCTGGATACAACAGCCCCGATTTTTATTTTGTTCAAACCGGTTGGCTGCACGGCTACCATTATTACCGAATTGTACGAACAGGCTCACATCGATATTCCGAAAGACATTGCAGGACTGTTGCTGTCGGCTGTTATTTCGGATACGGTATTGTTCCGTTCGCCGACATGCACGCAGCAGGATAAAGATGCAGCAGCTAAATTGGCAGCCATTGCCGGTGTGGATGTAGAAACATACGGCATGGAAATGCTCAAAGCAGGTGCCAACGTATCGGATTTGACGCCGGAACAAATCGCTTCCAGCGATATGAAAGAATTTTCTGACAGCGGCAAAACCTTTACGATTTCTCAGGTTCAGGTCATGGATACCGCTGATTTGCTGGCACAAAAGACGGTGCTCCTCAGTGCATTGGAAAAAATGCGTGCAGCAAAACAGTATGATGCTTGCTTCCTCATGATTACAAGCATTATTGATGAATCGACCAACTTCATTTTTGCCGGCAACATGGATGACGTTGTCAGCAAGGCATTTGACAAAGACGTACTCGATAAAGAAGTATATCTGCCTCATGTCATGAGCCGTAAGAAGCAAATCGTTCCGCCGATTTTGGCTGCATTGAAATAATACATGATATTCGAAAGGCCTCATCGTGACGGTGAGGCTTTTTTTCACCTATAGAAAATGGAAGGAGCGAGTATGAATCCCATTTTTGATACGTTGAATGACAGGCAGCTGGAGGCTGTACAGTGTACGGAAGGGCCGCTTTTGATTACAGCCGGCGCTGGCTCCGGCAAGACGAAGGTATTGACGTGCCGCATTGCCCATTTATTGGAAAAAGGCGTGTCTCCGTATCGTATTTTGGCGATTACCTTCACCAACAAGGCCGCCAAGGAAATGCGTGAACGTGTGGAAAAACTGGTAGGTGCCAGAGCAGAAAGCATGTGGCTCAGTACGTTTCATTCGTTTTGTGCCAAGCTGCTTCGGTTTGAAATCGACGGCAAGTTTGGCTATACGCGCAATTTTACGATTTATGACGCAACCGATCAGATGACACTGGTCAAGGACTGCCTAAAGCAAATGAACCTGGATGATAAGCAGTTTCCGCCGCGGTCTGTGCTGGGAACGATTTCAGCAGCCAAAAATGCGTTGATGGATGCCCATGAATTTGCCGGCCGGACGAGTGATTTTTATGAAGAAAAAGTAGCCGAAGCGTACGCGCTGTATGAAAAGAAGCTGCTTGAAAACAATGCCATGGATTTTGATGATTTGCTGCGGCTGGCCGTGCGGCTGCTAAAAGAATACGAAGACGTGCGGGAAAAATATCAGGAACGGTTTCAGTATATCCTCGTAGATGAATACCAGGATACAAACCATGCCCAGTATACCCTGACAAAACTGCTGGCGGCTAAATGGCGCAACATCTGCGTCGTCGGTGATGCAGACCAGAGCATTTACGCTTGGCGCGGCGCAGATATTCGCAATATTATGGATTTTACCCGCGATTATCCCGATGCTGCGGCGATTAAGCTGGAACAAAATTATCGTTCGACCAAGACGATTCTGCAGGCGGCCAATGCTGTCATCGACAACAACGAAAGCCGTCCTAAGAAAAAGTTATGGACAGAAAATCCGACAGGGAATAAGATTATCCATTACCATGCCCAGACGGAACATGATGAAGCCGATTATGTAGCCGGCGTGATTTATAACCGCCATGAAATCGGTAAAGAACCGTACGGTAATATGGCGATTTTGTTCCGCACCAACTCCCAGTCCCGTGTATTGGAAGAAAAGCTGATGCGCTACGCCATTCCGTATACGATGGTAGGCGGCACGAAGTTTTATGACCGCAAAGAAATCAAAGATGTGATTGCCTATCTGCGGCTGTTGTATAATCCGGAAGACAGTCTGAGCCTGACGCGCATTATCAATGTGCCCAAACGAAATATTGGGGCGACGACGCTGGAACATTTAGCAGACTATGCAGAAGAAAAAGGCATTTCCCTTTTTGAAGCGTTGTCGTCTACAGAGGAACTGCCAGTAACGAAACGGGCCAAAGCGGCGCTGGAGGATTTTTCAGTGACGATTTTTGAACTGCTCAACCACGTCGATGAATGGAATGTACAGCAAATGATGGAAGAAGTCATCAAACAGACCGGATACGGCGACATGCTGGATAAGGATGCAGCACACGACCCACAGGGAGAAAGCCGCAAAGAAAACGTCGGTGAATTTTTATCTGTTGCGAAAGATTATGTAGACTCCAATCCGGACGGTACGCTGCAGGACTTTTTGGAAAATGTAGCGCTGGTTAGTGATGTCGATGAGTTTGAAAGCAGTGAATCCAAAGTCACGCTGATGACGCTGCATGCTGCTAAAGGGCTGGAATTTCCCGTCGTCTTTCTCGTAGGTCTCGATGAAGGATTGTTCCCGCACAGTCGGACCCTCATGGATTCGTCTCAGATAGAAGAAGAACGGCGGCTGGCATATGTCGGCATTACCCGTGCAGAACAGCAGCTGTATGTGACTAATGCGTCAACGCGCACGATGTACGGCCATGTAGCAGCATATATGCCCAGCCGGTTTTTGGCTGAAATCCCGGAAACCTTGTTGGAAGAATATCATCGCAAGGCAGCTATGCCGCAGCAGCGAACGGCTTCTGTACTGCCGCAGCAGCGGTTGTCTATTTTGTCCAAGCCGGTTGCGTCCAGCCTGCCTAAAAAACATGCTGTCGATACGACGTTTGCCAAAGGCGACAAAGTCCGCCACAAGATTTGGGGCATTGGTACGGTATTGGAAGTCATCGGTGAAGGGCAGAATATGCAGATGAAGATTCAATTTCCGACCAAGGGCGTCCGGCAGGTCGTCGTCAAATATGCGCCGTTGGAAAAAGCGTAACGGTATGGCGTACCGTATGCGGCAGCGGTTCCTGCCCGCTGCGGGAACTGTTTGAGCTGTACGGAAACGATATTCATGCAGAACAGGGGGGATAGCGATGGATGCTGAAGTGGAGTCTTTAAAAAATGCAACCATAAAGGAAAAATTGGAATTGATGCTGGATATAGGACAACTGATGATGGAAAGCGGCAGCGATTCCAAGAGTATTGTCAGAGATATGCTGCGTGCGGCGGCCTATTTGGGACTGCATTGGAAGCATATTAATTTTCACATGACGTATACGACGATTATGGTAAATTATGACAATGAAAATGAAGCGTATACGATATATCGCAAGTGCCGCCGGCACGGCATTAATATGTCTGCCATTATTGACGTAAGCCGCGTATCCTGGCGGGCTATTGAAAAAAAATATGTTATTCAGGCGTTTAAGGCTGAGTTGGACAGAATCCGACTGGAAGGACAGATACGGCATTATTCTCCGTTGGTAACATCGATTGCTGCCGGTTTTGCCTGCGGCGGTTTCTGCAAGCTGTTTGGCTGTGACTGGGTTGCGTTCTTTTATACAGCGCTGGCTGCGTGCTGCGGCTTTTGGGGCCGCCGCTGGTGCAACCTGCTGGGTGTCAATTCCTACATCAGTACGGCCGTCGCTGCGTGCGTCGCGACAATTGCGGCGTATTTTACCAGTTTTTTGCCAGGCTCAGATACGCCTTGGTTTCCGATGATTGCTTGTATGCTTTTCTTGGTGCCGGGGATTCCGCTTATCAATTCTTTTGATGACTTGATGAACAACTATGCGCTGTCCGGTGCGACACGGGCGATTCACACCCTTTTGATTGTCTTTGCTATGACGTTTGGCATTGTCTGTGCTATCAGTATTTGTGAAGTGCCTCACTATGCGGCATACAGTATCGTGCCAAGCGGGTTGGATGGTTCACAGGCGATTGCGGCAGCCGTTGCGGCCATGGGGTTCTCTGTTATTTTCAACATACCGCCCAAACTGCTGCCTGTCGTAGCTGTCGGTGCGATGATTGCTGTCGGGACGCGGAATATTTTGTCGTTGGGATTTGGCATGTCGCAGGCTTGGGCTTCCTTTATGGGAGCTGCCATGATGGGAATTATCGGCTATAAGTTTGCCCATTGGATTCATGTGCCCCACATGGTAGTCACGATACCGTCTGTGATTCCTATGATTCCCGGTGTCTTGATGTATCGGCTGCTCATCGGGATGTTTGACATTACGGCACTGAATCCGCAGGAATTTCTGGGAGCTATGCAGGCTGGCGTCAAATCGTTTTTGATTATTTTTGCCATTGCTGTCGGTGCGACGATTCCAGAAATGCTGGCTCATCAATTTATTGAACGGAGCAAGCACCGTCGTTTGCAGCAAATGCTGGCTGCTTCCCGCGGAAGCCATGAAAGTATGTTTGAAACAGAAACAGACATAGACCAGGCAAGCAACTTGAAATAGAACGTGTGATAGGGAGGTTTCTTATGGATGACATGACAATGAAGAAGCGGCTCTTGGAGCTGCGCAGCACACTGGATGAGTTGAGCTATCAGTATTATACGCTGGATAAACCGACTGTCACCGATTATGAATACGATATGATGTATCGGGAATTGGAAACGATAGAAAAAGCACATCCAGAATGGATTACACCAGATTCACCGACGCAGCGCGTAGGGTCCAAAATTTCCGGCGGCTTTGCCAAGTATACGCATGACCGGCCGATGCTCAGCTTAGGTGATGTATTTAACGATGCAGAACTGATGGAGTTTGACCAGCGCGTCCGCCATGATTTGGATGGAGAAGACGTTACATACGTCGTGGAACTGAAAATTGACGGGTTGGCTGTCAATTTGATTTACGAACATGGCCAGTTTATTCGCGGCGTCACTCGCGGTGACGGCCGTGTTGGTGAAGATATTACCAACAATGTACGCACGATTCGCACGATTCCGCTGCATATCGACAATGATTCGCCGCATATCGAAATCCGCGGCGAAGTGTATATGCCGGTCGATTCGTTTGTGCAGCTCAATGCACAGCGCCGCGACGATGAACTGGAACCGTTTGCCAATCCCCGCAACGCGGCAGCAGGTTCCCTGCGCCAGCTAGATCCGCGGATTACAGCACAACGCAAGCTGGCATTTTTTGCCTATGCCTTGGGCGGAACGGTCGGCATTGAAATTCACAGTCAGGAAGAACTGCTGGCTGATTTAAAGGCCTTTCATTTCCAAGTCAATCCGGAATACCGTACGTTTACGACAATGGCTGAAGTCATTCAATTTATTCACAGCTGGGACGAACGGCGCGATACGCTGCCGTATGCAACAGACGGCATGGTCGTCAAAGTCAATTCCTTTGCTCAGCAGGCCCGTTTGGGAAATACCGTAAAAATTCCCCGCTGGGCGATTGCGTATAAATTCCCGCCGGAACAAGCCAAAACCAAAGTAGAGGGAATTTCTATTACGCTGGGACGGACAGGCGTACTGACACCGGCAGCGGACCTAAAGCCTGTACGGCTGGCAGGCACAACGGTCAAGCGGGCGACGCTGCACAATGAAGATTATATTAAAGAAAAAGATATTCGTATTGGCGATACGGTTATTATTCAAAAAGCCGGTGAAATTATTCCGGAAGTTGTTCGTCCGGTCATCGAAGCGAGAACCGGGAGTGAAACGGTATTTTCCATGCCCAAAACCTGCCCTTGCTGCGGCGGTCCTGTCGTGCGTCACGAAGGGGAAGCGGCTACCCGCTGCATCAATCCTAACTGCCCGGCAGTCATTGGCGAAAAGATTGCCCATTTTGTCTCCCGCGACGCGATGAACATCGACGGGTTGGGAGATGCGATTGTGCAGCAGCTGCTGCAGCAGCATTTGATTCATGATGTCTCGGATATATACGGACTGACGAAAGAAGAATTAGTAGATTTGGAAGGATTTGGCGAAAAGTCGGCTGATAATCTGCTGAAAGCCATCGAAGACAGCAAGCATGTCGGTTTGGCACGCGTCTTGTTTGCCTTGGGAATTCGCTTTGTCGGTGCCAAGGCCGGCCGGATTTTGGCAGAATCCTTTGGCTCTATGGATGCGATTATGAAAGCCTCGATAGACGAGTTGACAGCTATTGGCGAAATTGGCCCGCGTATTGCCGAAAGTATTGCTGCTTATGCCGGCAATCCGGATAATCAGGCATTGATACAGAAGCTGCAGTCCTACGGCATTGATATGACGGCGGAAAAACGGCAGCTGATTAACACGGCCTTTGACGGTGAAATCGTCGTTTTGACAGGTAAACTGCAGACCATGACGCGCAAGGAAGCCCAGCAGGCCGTTGAAGACCGGGGCGGTAAATGCACGTCGGCTGTTACGAAAAAGACGACGCTGGTCGTAGCGGGTGCCGAACCGGGCAGCAAATATGAAAAAGCGCAAAAGTTGGGAACCCATATTATTTCAGAAGAAGAATTTCGCGATTGGCTGGAACGGGATTAGGCGTCAGTAGGATGCTGGATGATAAAGCAGCCTTGCTTTTACGCGTACCCTTTGTTACAATAGATAAGTACGCAAGTAAGGAGGGTTTGGTGTGAATACATTTTTGCATGAAGTTTTTGAATGGGTTTATTCTATTATCATAGCCTTAGCGATTGCCATGGTAATTCATATATTTTTCTTTCAGCCTACGCGTGTATCCGGCGAATCCATGGTGCCGACACTGCACAACGGAGAATATTTGATTGTATCCAAATGGAATCATGTCCTGCGTGAAGTGCCCAACTATGGCGACATCGTTATTATTGACAGCCGTACACAGTACCACCGGACATGGAAAGATGATGTCGTAGAACCGATGAACAACTACCTGGCATTTTTCGACCACGATTTGCAGAAGCAAAATGTCTGGGTCAAACGCGTTATCGGCCGGCCGGGAGATACGCTGGCATTCCATGACGGCAAGGTATGGCGCAATGGCAAAGCCTTGGATGAACCCTACATTAATGAAACGATGGAATACAGCCGCAAGGATGAAATCAAAATACCGGAAGGGTATGTATTCTGCATGGGGGATAATCGCAATCACAGCAGTGACAGCCGCTTCATTGGACCGGTTCCAGTGGATCATGTACTGGGGCATGTGATTTGGTAACAGAATAAAATAAAAGGACAGTTCGCAATCCATCCTGTCGATAAACAAAACTAGGAAGCTGTACCATACGTACATGACGGGTTTGTTTCGGCAAGCCCGTTTATTTTTTTTGCTCAAGAAGGGCGGTGGCGCTGATGTATAATTTCCTGGCTACTACCAAACGAATGACTATAGCAAGCATGGTCATTGCGTTATATATTGTTGTATTATATGTGACACAAGGCGTGTCTTTTGGCGCGTATCAAATTCGTATTGCGACAGCGTTATATGCATTGGCGTATTTGTACCCCTTCCTAGTTGTGCCGCTGGGGATTGCCAATCTCATTGCCAATTTTTTATTTGGCGGCTTGGGGCCGCTGGATATGCTGGGCGGCTGTGCTGTCGGCATGCTGACGACTTGGCTGATTGTACAGATTAAACAGCATCACGGCAATGTTTGGCTGACGGTGCTGCCGATTTGGTGGGTTCCTTCACTGGCAGTCAGTTTGTGGCTTTCCTATCTGCTGCAGCTGCCATACGGCATGCTCGTCGTCAATCTGTCCATCGGGCAGCTGCCGTCTGCCATTTGCGGCGTATTTTTGATTCATGCGTTGGCAAACGTATATATTTTTCATCGGGAGGGCATATGAGCCGTTCAAAAGAAGAATTGCAGGGTGTAACACTCCTTGGCAATCAACATACTGCATACAGTCAAGATTATAATCCGGGACTTTTGGAAACTTTTATCAACAAGCACCCAGATCGGGACTATTTCGTCAAGTTTAATTGTCCCGAATTTACTAGTCTTTGTCCGATGACCGGACAGCCGGATTATGCGACGATTTATATTTCGTATGTACCGGATACACGAATGGTAGAAAGCAAATCACTCAAGCTGTATTTGTTCAGCTTCCGCAATCACGGCGATTTCCATGAAGACTGTGTCAATATCATTATGGATGATTTGATTGCCCTTATGGAGCCCAAATACATTGAAGTATGGGGGAAATTCCTGCCGCGCGGCGGCATCAGTATTGATCCGTACTGCAATTACGGCAAAAAGGGAACGCCATGGGAACAAGTCGCTTGGCAGCGGCTGTCTCAGCATGATTTGTATCCTGAAAAGGTCGATAATCGATAGCTAAAAATAAAGGTAAAAAAACTCTCTGTGCAGCCCGTTGAAGGACTGCCGGAGAGTTTTTCTTTTTATGTCTGTGTATGCAGTTTATTCGATAGCATTGACAAGTGCAGCAAATTCTTCATGATGTGTCGGGTACCATGTCGTAAACGGCTGGCCGGCCTTTTGCAGGACACCTGCTAGTTGTGTAAGAAATTCAGGAATGTTGTCTTCTGTAATCACACCTACCTGCGTGCCCAGATGTTCCTGTGTGGCAGCGTATGTACCGCCGACGAATACGGCAAATGCAGGCTGCATGGTGTCGCCGATTTTTTTGGCAGCACCGCGCAGGCCGATGGCACCGACTTGATGCGTGCCGCAGGAAGACGGGCAGCCAGAAACGTGCATTTGCGGCAGCAGGGACGTGTTTACGTTCTTTTCACGCAGGAGATGAATCGTATGCGTCAGCATAGCGTGAGAATTGCGCAGTCCTTGCTGGCAAATGGATGCGCCAATGCAGCAGACAGATTTTTCAAAGTTATTCTGCGCAGTGTCGTTTGCCGTAATCGCAGCCACTTTTTCGGCTTCTTCGGCCGTTAAGTTGATGGCATACAAGGTTTCGTCGGAGTTCAAGCGAATTTCTGCACTGTCTACAGTAGATAAATACTGCAGCAGGTGAAGGAATACGTCACGGTCCGGTGTGCCTGTCAAGGGGTGATAGGATACGTAGTACAGATTGGCCTGTTTTTGACGCTGAATCCGCGGGTTGTTCGGTACGGCAGAAGACGGTGCTTTTTTGTCAATCACTGCAGCAACTGGCGTAATATCCAAATCTTTTTCTTCAGATTGTTTCAGATACGTTTGGAAAACGCGGCGAAATTCATCATCACCTAAATGGGTGGGCATAAAACGGGAACGAGCTTTAGCACGATTGGTATAATCACCGTATTTCATGAAGACTTGTGCGAATGCATCGATATAGTAAAGAATCTTGGTCGGGTCTACGTTTTCAGCGACTTTGATGCCAAGACGGGGATTGGATGCGCCCAATCCACCGGCTGCGTAAACATCAAAGGTACCGTTTTTCTTGGCGAGGAAGCCCAAGTCTTTGAATGTAGCATGCCCTTCATTGTCCGAGCCGTTGGAGAGGCCGATTTTATATTTTCTGGGCAAATGCAGCTGAGGAATCAGGGAAATGGCATAGCTGGCTGCGGCATCTACATACGGGGAAATATCGAAAAATTCATGCGGATCTACGCCGCGCAGCGGGCTGGCCGTTACGTTGCGGGGATTGTCACCGCCGCCGCCGGCACAGTAAATATCCTGGTCAAAGCATTCTTGATATAAGGAAAGAATGTCATCGCCGCTGAGCTTATGATATTGGATAGCCTGTCCGGTCGTAAAGTGGACTAAGGATACATGATATTTTTCCAAGGCTTCGGCGAGGAATTGAATTTGTTTTTTGGTAATTAAGCCGCCGGAGAAGCGCATGCGAACCATGCCGCTTTTGCCGCCGCGTTCAGCATAACTGCCGAATTTGCCGGAAATGCCTTTGTATTTGCTGGCAGGCAGTTCTTGACGGAAAAAGGCATGACATGCTTCTTCAAATTCTGGATACGCTTGTCGCAGCGTTGTTTTTGTTTCTTCTGAAATAGAAATCATTCTAAAACCCTTCTTTCATATACATATACGTATTAGTAGTATTGTAGCAGATTTTACTCCATAATTTAAGTCTTGTAAAAAAATAACTGCTCCAAAAAACGGAACAGTTATTTTTTCTTTTTAAAATGCGGGAATCAATGCGCCTTTGAAATGGTCTTCAATGTATTTTTTAATCGTGTCGCTTTGGTAAATCTTGACGATTTTTTGCAGTGTCGCATTGTTTACATCATCTTCATGAACAGCCAGAATATTGGCGTACGGTGAATCTTTGTCTTCACGGAAGAAGGCATCTTGAACCGGGTCTAAACCGGCATCCATTGCAAAGTTTGTATTGATGGCAGCAAAGGTAACATCATCGAGGGAACGCGGAATTTGTGCTGCTTCCAATTCTTTAATTTGCAAATGCTTTGGATTTTCGGCTACGTCCGTAGATGTCGGATATTTTACACCGTCTTTGACTTTAATCAGGCCTGCCTGCTGCAGGAGCAGAATACCGCGGGCACCGTTGGTCGGGTCGTTTGGCACGGCGACGGTATCTCCGTCTTTGATTTCATCAAGGCTCTTGATTTTGTGAGAATATAAGCCGATAGGGGCGATGACCGTGTTGCCGACAGATGCGATTTTTAGGCCTTTGTCTTTGACTAGATTATCCATGAACGGTTTGTGCTGGTAGGAGTTCATATCAATTTCTTTGTTGGACAAAGCCACATCTGGCGTGACATAATCAGAGAATTCCATGATGCGGATGGTAATGCCCTGTTTGGCTGCTTCTTTTTTTACTTCTTCCGCGATTTCTGCCTGCGGTCCTGGCGTAACGCCAAGGGTAACTTCTTTCTTTTCCTGCGATGCATTGGCGTTGCTGCTGGAATTGTCCGTACTGCCGCAGCCGGCAGCAAACAGGCAAAGAGCAGCAACAGCAGTGAAGGCAAATGCTTTTTTCCATATGTGTTTCATGTTGCATAACTCCTTTATGGCGAATAAAAGATACATAGTAAAATAGACAACTTGTAATTAGCGTTTGTTTTTCTTGCGGGATGCAAAATCACCGCAGGCTTGAATAAGGTTGACGACAATAATCAAAATGATGATAGTGGCCAGCATGACATCTGCACGGAACCGCTGATACCCGTACCGGATGGCAATATCCCCAAGACCGCCGCCGCCGATAGCGCCTGCCATAGCAGAAGCACCAATTAAGTTGACGATAAGAACGGTGATATTGTTAATAATGGTCGGCAGGGCTTCCGGAATCAATACTTTGCGGATAATTTGAAACGGTGTAGCTCCCATGGATTCTGCTGCTTCTACCAAGCCGAAATCAACTTCGCGAATGGAGGTTTCTACCAGACGGCTGAGAAAAGGGATAGCAACAATCGTCAGCGGTACGCAGGCTGCTGTCGTGCCGATAGAGGTACCGGCAATAATACGCGTCAATGGAATGATGGCAACCATCAAGATGATAAACGGAATAGAACGGATGATGTTGACAATCGTGCCGAGGATGCTGTTGATAACACGGTTTTCCAAAATATGGCCTTTGCTTGTCGTCACTAAGGTAATCCCGAGGGGAATACCGATAATGGCAGCGATAACAGTGGAAACTGCTACCATGAAGACTGTTTCCTGAATGCCTTGGAGCATTAATTTAATGATTTCTTGGGACATAACCTAAAACCTCACTTCCAACAGGTAATTCTTTGATATATGCTAACGCTTTGGCTTGTGCTTCCATATCGCCCATGACAACGACAATTAAATAGCCAAACGGTTCGTCCTGGATGTAGTCGATATTGCCGTACAGTACGCTGACATACGTATGAAATTTTTCGACGATAGAAGCGACGATAGGATCGTTGGTTTCTTTGCCTTTAAAGCGAAGGCGTACGAGCATGCCGTGTCCCGGTGCCGGCTGATCGGTAATGCCCATTTTTTTGATGCCTGCCGGCAGTTCCATGTTGATGATGGATTTGACGAAATCCTTCATCGTCTGCGACTGCGGGTTGGTAAAGACATCGACGACGCGATCCTGTTCTTTAATTACGCCGCCTTCAATAACGGCGACACGGTCGCAGATTTCTTTGATAACGGCCATTTCGTGTGTAATGATGACGATTGTAATGCCGAGACGCTTGTTGATGTCCTGCAGCAGTTCCAAAATGGCTTTTGTCGTCTGCGGGTCCAGCGCAGAGGTTGCTTCATCACACAGCAGAATCTTTGGATCGCTGGCCAGTGCCCGGGCAATGCCGACACGCTGTTTTTGGCCGCCGGAAAGCTGTGACGGGTAGTTGTACTGCCGTTCTGTCAGACCGACGAGTTCCAGCAGGTCAGCTACTTTTTTATGGATGGCTTCTTTGGAGGCTCCGACGAGTTCGAGCGGAAAGGCGATGTTGTCAAACACGGTACGGGAAGAAAGCAGGTTAAAATGTTGGAAAATCATGCCGATATTTTTGCGTTCTGCCCGCAATTCGGCATCGGACATGTTTGTCATATTTTTGTCATCAATAATGACATTGCCGCTGGTCGGGCGTTCCAACATATTAATGCAGCGGACGAGGGTGGATTTGCCGGCGCCGCTTTTACCGATAATACCAAAAATTTCGCCGTCGTCAATCGTCATGTTGATACCCTTTAAGGCATGAACTTGTGCTTTGCCGTCGTAGGTTTTGGTAATATTTTCCAATTTAATCACAATATCAACTCCTTGGTATAGTTACAACAAAAAAGAGGCCGTCAACAGATGACGACCTCATGCGTGTATGCTTTCGCTTCATCTGCCGGAACAATCCGTTGGAATTGGCACCTTCCCGTATTTGGGGGTTGCCGCAGCTTCATAGGGCCAGTCCCTCAGCTGCTCTGGATGAACTGAATATCTTGTTGTTGTTCTATATATTAGCACTAACAAGAGAGATTGTCAAATACGAAACAGAGGATTGTTTGCAGTAATTTTTTATTTTGTTTAAAGAAAATTTAGATTTATATAGTAACATAAAAAAGAATTATGGAATCCATAGTATTTCAGCGTGTTTATAGTATAATAAGAACCATGTGCATTAGCAGGATAAATCAGGTGATCATGTGAAACTAGAAGATGTATCCATTCGAACGCGAATTCGCGTATCCAATTTTATCATGTCTTTTTTTCCGGTCATGTTGGTCGTCACGGCCTGTATATTGATTTTAGTGACACTGCAGCCGGTCAATACACTGCGTGCCGGCATTGTTTCACTGGTCTGGCCGGAAAGCGGGCCGCGTGTTGCGATTCAGTTTGAATTGAGCAGGCTTCGCATCCGAGCTGATGCCTACACGGGACAACGGCTTGATGAAATACAAGACGCCTGCCGCCGTTTGGAAGAACAAGGCCTGACTGTCGCTGTATATCAGGATAAACGAATTATCTACGCTACGGCAGGGACCAGTCCCTGGCAGACTGCGGCGCTGGCACGGGAAGAAACAGAGTATCATCCATCAGGTTCGGCGACAGCCCAGATTGCCGCAGCCAGTAAAAAAGCGCATAGTGATGATACTGCAGCGATGACATGGGATGCCAACGGAATCGCCTATCGGTATTTGTCGCACAAAACAGGCGTGCAGATAGCTGCTGTCAGTAATGTACAAATGCAGACCAATATCGAGTATGGCGGCATGAGTTATAAACATGTCATGAAGGCATTGATTTACATGTTGTTTGCTTCTGTATTTATCATTATTATGTTCTTAGGCATTGCCTTGTCAAAACGATTGGCCGGCCGGATTGTACATCCGTTGGAAGAACTGCGGGATAGAGCAGAGTCTATCAGCCAGGGAGACCTCAGCAAGCCGCTGGCTGCGATTTATCATGCCGATGAAATCGGCGATACCTGCCGGGCATTTGAATCTATGCGGCAGCAGCTGCAAGAAGCGGCTGAGATGCGGGAAGCCTACGACCGAAGCCGACAGGAACTGATTGCCGGCGTATCTCATGATTTGGCAACGCCGCTGACTAAGATTGAAGGCTATGCCTACGGTCTGCTCGACGGTATTGCTAAAACACCGGAAAAACAAAAGCATTATCTGCAGATGATTATTGATACGGCCAGTGCGATGGAATTGCTCGTGCGGACACTGCTCCTGTATTCCAAATTTGATTTGGGGAAAGTGGAGTTTCATTGGGAAGATGTGGATGTCTGTGAGTATTTGTCCGATTATTTGCAGGAACAAAAAGAACATCTGCATCGTCAGGGACTGGATGTATCGTACGAATCAGTCGTACCCTGCGGCTGCGGCATCATTGCGATGGATCGCGTGCATTTTCAGCGTGTCGTAGACAACATTATCAGTAACTGCGTCAAATACACAGGCCATGCCGGCAGCCGTCTTGTTGTATCTGCCGCTTTGCAGGAGGACCATATACTGCTGCGGTTTGCTGACAACGGGGCCGGTGTGCCGCAGGAAGAACTGCTGCAGTTGTTTGACAGTTTTTACCGGGCAGATAAAGCACGCAGCAATACTGCCAAAGGCAGCGGCTTGGGCTTATCCGTTGTGCGGCGGATTATTATGGCGATGAACGGAACCATTTGGGCGGAAACGACGATACCGCAGGGATTGACGATTTGTATTTCACTGCCTGTACAGAGAAAGGGAGAACATCGATGAAGAGGATTTTAATTATAGAAGACGATCGCGGCATTGCAGAATTGGAGCGTGATTATCTCGAAGCCAATGACTTTGATGTGACGATAGAAGAAGACGGCCTGCTTGGCAAGCAGAGAGCATTGACAGAAGCGTATGATTTAATTTTGCTGGATATTATGCTGCCGGGGCAGGATGGATTTCAGATTTGTCGTGAAATTCGGGAAGTCAAAGAGGTACCGGTCATTTTGATATCAGCGAAGCAGGAAGATATCGACAAAGTACGTGGCTTGGGATTGGGTGCCAATGATTACATTTCTAAACCATTCAGCCCGAATGAATTGGTCGCCCGCGTCAAAGCGCATTTGGCAGTATACGAACGGTTGACAGCCAAAGAAGAATCGGTACATCCAGGCGTGCTGCAGTTTGGGGAACTGGAAATTGACGAATCGGCTCATCGTGTATTTATCCGCGGCAGCGAAATTGCCCTGCCAAATAAAGAATTTGAATTATTACTGTTTTTAGCACAGAATCCGGGCATTGTCTTTAAAAAAGAGACGTTGTTTGACCGGGTATGGGGAATTCATGCGATGGGAGAAACGGCTACTGTTTCGGTTCATATCAACCGGATTCGTGAAAAAATAGAAGATGACACTGCCAATCCCCGGTACATTGAAACCGTTTGGGGCGCTGGATATCGGTTTCATGCGGATAAATAAGGAAGGACTGGAAAAAGTGAAACTATTTCAACATTGTTCCTACTATATATGGATAGTAGGCGGACTTGCTCTCGTGCTATGCTTTTTTGGCAATGCGATGGTAATGGTAACCGATCCTGTGGAATCAAATTATGTGTTGACTGCCAAGGAAATGCTGGCATCCGGAGATTATTTGTCGCCGCGGATTTTTGGCAATTACTGGTATGACAAACCTATCTTCTTTTATTGGGAATTACTTGCGGCCTTTTCCCTGTTTGGCATCACAGATTTTGCAGCTCGTTTTTTCCCGGCATTGTTTGGTGTATTGGGGATTTTGCTTACCTATGGATTTGCAGCCCATATTTATGATAAGAAAACAGGATTTACAGCCGCATTGGTGCTGCTGACGTCACTGGAATATTTTTATATATCCAAGGCCGTCATTACGGATATGACGCTGTTTGTGGCATTTTCAGCGACCTTGATTTGCTTTTATATCGCCTACAGTGAGGGAAAAACCGCTTTCTACTATCTGGCATATATTTGCTCGGCCATTGCCGTGCTTACGAAAGGACCGGTAGGGTTGGTGCAGCCCGGCCTGATTATTATTTTGTTTTTGGCCTGGCGGCATGATTTAAAAGCGTTATTTACTAGAATCAAACTGTTTTCTGGCTTGTTGCTGTTCGTTATCATTGCCGGTCTATGGTATGGCCCTATGTATCTGATGCACGGCAGCGATTTTGTTCTGAATTTTCTAGGCGTGCATAACGTACTGCGGGCTACGCAGTCGGAGCATCCTAAATTTGATGTCTGGTATTATTATATCTGTATTTTCTGTATTGGCTTTTTCCCCTGGGTACTGACGCTGCCGGCAGCCGCCAAGCGGTATCATGCTTGGACTTGGCTGAAAGGGCTTTTGCAGGAGATGCGCACGACGCGCAGCTTGCCGCAGTGGGATATGCGGCAGCAGTTTTTGGTTACGTGGGCTGTTGTCGTATTCATTTTTTATCAATGTGTAGCAACTAAATATTTAACGTATACGTTTCCGTATATGATACCGATTGCCATTGGTTTTGCAGCCTATTTGAAACATTACAATACATGGGTGCGTATGATTAGCTTATTGAGTGTGGCTGCCTATCTGATTTTGACCGTTTGGGTGGCTGCGCCTATCTGCCGGGATATGTCTGCCTATGATGCCGGCCAGGCTGTACGCAATATTGCCCGCGAAGATACATGCGTCGTTACGTATGGCGGACAGTATCCTGTGTCGCTGACTTACTATTCCGGTTATGAAGCAAAACGGTTGGTAGCGCCGGGCTCTTCTGCGCGTTTAAAACCAGATGGTATCAGTTGGAATGCGACCAACATGATGCCGTTTATGGAAACAGATAAGATTCCTAATGATAAAAATGTCATTGCTGTTGTCAATAAAGATGAAAAAGATCCGTTTGAAGCTGCCATTTTCGGTCACTGGACGTATTATCGCTGCGCTGGCAAGTGGATAATTTATATCAGACCGCGTTCTTTGTAAAACGCTGTAAACAGCATGTGAATTGTATTCGTCTTGAAAACGAGCTGTCACAGAATTGTAACATAGACCGGTTATACTAAGAGTATCAATTGACGAGGAGTGATACTTATGATGAAGCGTATACAGAAAATGACTAAAATGACGTTGGTTATGACCATGATGTTGACTATGCTGAGCGGCGCTACTGTTGCCGTACAAGCAGCCGACCATAGACCGCCCCGTCCGCCGCAGTGGGAACAACGAGATAATCCTCGTCATGACCGGCCTGATTATCGGGAAAACAAGCATAGAAAGAGCAAAGCCCAAGAAGAAGTGGACAGTGCCAATAAACGCGCCAATTGGGCGATAGGCATTGCCGCTGTCGCTACAGTCATTGCTCTCAGTAAATAATATGTCTTCCGTAAGGGAAGAAAACTAAACTCCCTTTTTAATCTCATACAAAATAAATGGCCCGTACACAGCATTCTGTTGTTGTACGGGCCATTTATTTTGTATGTTTTTTTTTTGAGATTTAGAAGATATATGTGAAAAATGTGAATTCACGATAGCTCATATGGGATAGAAGAGTCCATATATTCTTTCTAGTATTCAAGTTAGACCTTTGTATAATAAAAAATAATAAAATTTATGATGTAAAAGGGTAAAGAAATTAGGCAGTAAACCAGTAGACAGAGGGCGGTATAAAGCATAGTAAAGGAGACGTTTTATGATTACACAAAAGAAGCAATTTACAGATTATTTTACAGATTTTGCGCAGAAATGGGTACCTGATTCATATGTTATTGCATTAGTATTAACAATTATTGCATTTCTATTAGCACTTGTTTTTACATCAGCAGGACCTTTTGAAACTATCATATCATGGGGAAAAGGATTCTGGACACTGCTGGCATTTTCCATGCAAATGTCTTTAATTGTTATTACAGGCTATGCACTGGCAACAACGCCTATTTGCACACGATTGATTTCATCTCTTTGCAGAAGACCCAATTCACCTACCTCAGTGTACATGTATGCCGTGATTCTGTCGGCAATAGGATTTTATCTTAATTGGGGATTCGGACTTGTATTTGCTGCACTGATTTGCAAGAACTTAGCTGTGCAGGCAGAACAAAAAAATATTACTATTGATTATCGTTACTTATGCGGTGCATCTTGGACTACATTTTATATTTGGCATATGGGACTTTCTGGTTCAGCACCACTTCTTGTTGCGACAGCTGATCACTTTATGGTTAAAGAAATCGGCGTTATTCCTATTTCTCAGACTATTTTTCATCCGTATAATTTAATTCTTACCGCTGTTTCTATTTTGACTATTTTGGTTTTATTTGGCATTGTCCTGCAGCCTAAAGATGAATCTAAAATGTTATCTATTTCACAGTGGAATGCAAAGCTGGCGCATATTGCCGTATCACCAGCAACAGAAAAAAAGAAGGAAATTAAGACACCTAGTGATTGGGTTACCTATACACCTTGGTGCTCTTATTTAATAGGAATAATGTTTTTGACGTACCTTGGATATCATTTTTGTATTTTGGGCAAATCGTTAGATATCAATGTGCTAAATTTTTTATTCCTGACGTTAATTATTTGGCTGTATGGTTCACCGGCAGCATTGCTGAAAGCTGTTAAAGCATCTACACCGGCAGCGTGGGGAATTATTATTCAATTTCCATTTTATGCAGGCATCTACGGTATCATGAAGTATACAGGTCTTGTAGACACAATTGCTTCGTGGGTTATTGCCTTTAGCACAGAAACAACATTTCCGGCTATTGCAGCAGTTCTTACCGGATTTATTAGTTATTTTATCCCGTCCGGCGGAAGCAAATGGGTTATTGAAGCACCGTTTTTAATTCCGGCAGGACAAGCATTCGGTATTCCGGACGCTCAGACAGTTATTGCTTACATGTTTGGTGGAGATTTAACGGCACTAGTTCAGCCTTTCTTTGCAGTTCCGTTTATGGCGGTTTGTGGGTTGGAATTTAAAGATTTTGTTGGCTATAGCTTTGTAGCTTTTATCGTATTGGGAATTATTATGATAGTTGGCTTGACATGTATTCCATTTATAATTTACTAAATGATTTTGCATACTATGTAGAAAGAAGGAATGTTTTATGAAACCGGTGGAAGAAATTAAGACAATATGCAATTTAGGGTGCGGAACAATGGGGTTTGGCACAGCCATTGCATTTGCTAAATGCGGTTATGATGTCAATATGTTCGGCCGAAAAGTTGCGAGTATAGAACGGGCAATGAAAAACATCTATTTTACACTCCGTGTAATGAAAGACAATGAAATTCTTACAGAAGAAGAAGAAAAGGAAATACTTGATCGGATTCATGGCGTGACTACGTTGAAGGAAGCAGCTGCTAATGCAGATTTTCTTATTGAATCTATAGCAGAAGATATGACTATTAAACAAACTGTATATAAAGAAATGGAGACATATTTGGATAAGGAGATTATTTTTGCAACAGATTCTTCTGGACTTTTACCAACAGAAGCGGCGTCTGTTTTAGATTATCCCCATCGGTTTGTTGTAGCTCACTTTTGGAATCCTCCGCATCTTATTCCACTTGTCGAAATCGTTCCAGGTAAACAAACTAGCCAGGAAACGGTAAATATTACGTGGGAATTGATGAAAAAAATTGGTAAAAAGCCAGTAACTCTTTTAAGAGAAGCCCCGGGATTTGTAGGAAACAGACTTCAATTTGCACTTTTGCGAGAAGCATTGCGTTGTGTAGAAGAGAAAATTGCCACACCGGAAGCAGTTGACACGATTTGTAAATATAGCATCGGCCGTCGCTTGGCTGTTACCGGTCCTATTGAAACTGCTGATTTAGGCGGACTTGATATATTTTATAACATTTCAAAATATCTTTTTGCAGATTTAGCAGATGATAAAACGGGTTCACTTGTTATGAAAAAATGTGTTGATGAAGGAAATCTAGGAGCTAAAACAGGTAGTGGTGTATATGAGTGGACTCCTGAAACGTTGGATGAAATTAAGAAGAAGAGAGAAGAGATTTTAATTGAATGGTTGAAAAAAGATATGACCGGTCAAATTTTTTAAATCGCATTTTAAGATATTCATAATCAGTAACGTGATATTCTGTCATTTTGTATATTTTGATTTCCTAAAGAGAATCATATAAACGGCATTTGGACGTATACCATTTGATTTGTAGCATAAAAGAAAATTTAACTAAATAATGTTGAGCTGTGCACATGACAGTTTCAAAAATCCCTGTTCACGGCAGATAAACGCTGTTGATAGAAATTTTTGAATAATTATAACCAATACCATTTATTTCTTTTAAGTATATAGATTGAATTAAATAAAAATATAAAAAAGAAAGAAGGTTATGTCATGTCAAATTTTATGAGCAATTTAAAACGACGTGTATCTAAAAGTCCTAAGAAAGTGGTATTGCCGGAGTCGCATAGTCGGCGTGTGTTGCAGGCAGTAGAACAAATTCAAACAGAAATGTTTGCCCGGCCCATTTTAATCGGCAAGCCGCAGCGGTTGGTTGAAATTGCAGCAACATATCAAATTGATTTGGACGGTGTGGAAATTATTGATCCGGAAACCTATCCGATGCTGGATGAATTTGCCCAGTATTATGCAAAAAGACGGCAAAAAGTGCATATGACTGTACAGCATGCCAAAGAAATCATTCGCCATGATAATGTTTCTTTTGGTGCCTGTCTGGTGGCATTTGACATTGTAGATGGCATGGTGGCCGGGGCGACGGTGCCTTCTGCCGATTTGATTCGGGCGGTGCTGCAGATTGTCGGCATGCATCCTGGCGTTTCTACTGTCAGCAGTTCTTTTATCATGATTACGGATAAGCCCCAGTTTGGTGATAACGGCATTTTAGTCTTGGGGGATGCCAGCGTTGTTATTGAACCAGATGCGCACCAACTGGCCGATATTGCAGTGAACTGCGTGCAGCGTGCCCGCCATACTGTGCAGATTTTAGACCCCAAAGCGGCCCTTCTTTCGTATTCTACGTTAGGCAGCGGTGCCGGTGAAGAAGTAGACCGGGTACGGGAGGCTGCCAAATTGCTGCGGGACCGCAACGTTGATTTTGAATTTGATGGCGAGCTGCAGGCGGATGCGGCGCTGATTCCGCGCGTAGGACGGTATAAGGCACCGAGCTCTTCCGTAGCAGGACAAGCCAATGTATTGGTTTTCCCAAATTTGGAATCCGGCAACATCTGCTATAAAATTATGCAGCATATGTATGGTGCCATTGCCTTGGGGCCGCTGCTGGAAGGAACGGCCAAGCCGATTATGGATTTATCCCGCGGCTGCACAGCTGAAAATATTGTAGATATTGTAGCGATTTGCTGCAGCGACGCTGTATATCGCGACGAAGAATTGAAGCGGGACATTGATTTTACAAGTCAATTTGAAATGGTAGAACGGCGAGTGGCTATTGATAATAAAAAAAATGTATCGATTCATTTTGATGCCAAAAAATGCAAAAACTGTACGTTATGCCGCCGCCGCTGTTCTGAGGTTATGTCTATAACAGGTTATTATTCATTGCAAAGTACAGGAGATGTACCGATTTGCGTACATTGTGGTCAATGTTCGCTGATCTGTAAATTTGATGCTACGATGGAAGTATCGCAGAAAGATAAAATTAAAGAAGCGATCAATGACCCGCAGAAAACAGTCATTTTCCAGACGGCACCGGCAGTGCGTGTCGCGTTGGGTGAAGAATTTGGCATGCCGTACGGCTCTATCGTTCAGGGCAAAATGATTGCGGCACTGCGGGCACTGGGCGGCAAGTATGTTTTTGATACCAATTTTGGGGCGGATTTGACGATTATGGAAGAAGCATCGGAACTGCTGTACCGGCTGAAACATAAACGGGAATTGCTGCCGCAGTTTACGAGCTGCTGTCCGTCATGGGTCGAATTTACGGAAATCTTTTTCCCGGAATTGATACCTCATCTGTCTACGGCCAAAAGTCCGATTAGCATGCTGAGTCCGCTGATTAAGACCTATTTTGCCGAAAAGATGAAACTGAATCCGGAAGACATTGTGACAGTCTGCGTAACTCCCTGCACATCGAAAAAAGCAGAAATTGAACGGCCGGAACGAAACGCCGCTGGCGTATATTGGAACAAGCCGGAAATCCGCGATACGGATTACTGTATCACGACACGAGAATTGGCCAACTGGATTCGCGATGAACAGATAGATTTTGAAACGCTGGAAGATTCGTCCTATGATTCTGTCTTTGGTGAATCTTCGGGTGCCGGCATGATTTTTGGTGCCAGCGGCGGTGTCATGGAAGCAGCCCTGCGTACACTGATTTATTTGGAAACGGGACGAGTTGCTGAAAAAGGATTCCTCAACTTTACACCGATACGAGGCCTGGAAGGGGTCAAAGAAGCTGCTATTACCTTTGAAAATGAAATCCTGCATGTCGCAGCGATTAGCGGCTTAGGAAATGCCCGTAAATTTATTAACCGCCTCAAAGAAAACCATTCATGGAAAAAATATGCATTTGTTGAAATGATGGCCTGCCCGGGCGGCTGCATTGGCGGCGGCGGTCAGCCGAGAACCAAACTGCCGCAGGAAGTACCGGCTAAACGTGCCCGTATTGAATCGATTTATGAATTGGACAAAGAAAATACGATTCGTTCGAGCTGGCAGAACCAGGAACTACAGGCATTGTATGACGACTTTTTGGAAGAACCGATGAGTGAAACGGCAGAAAAACTGCTGCATACGCAGTATGCAAACAAGCATTATATGCTTGGTCGGGACGATACCATAGAATATAATATGTAATGACTTCTAATAAAACTAGAGAGAAAAATTCTTTTGAATAGCTAGTTTGGTACTTACATTCAACAAAAATTTTTAAAACTGATTCAACTTAATTATATAATCAAACCAATTTGTTAGAAATCTTCATGTAAAAATTTTATTTTCGTATTAACGTAGTGTGTATACAGATGAAAGTTATTCATGTCTAATGTTGAATATGGGTAAATATACAAAGGAATATACCGTGTTTAATAAAAACAGTTGCATAATAAAGCATATATAGCGTAGTTGTGCGACTGTTTTTATTTATGTAACGTGTAATTTTATACGATGAATACTTTTGAAGATTTCTTGTCATGTTAGAAAAAACATAGTACCATAATATTACATATTATGATAGAAAGAAGGGATACTTGTGATAGCGGAAGAGTATAACATGGTATTGAGAAACCTAACGGTTTTAACAGATACAAAACATGTAATACTAGCTCGTATTACTGGGTATGATGTATCCTACATTAGTAAATGGTTGGGGGGAATTAAGCTGCCGTCTACCAGGTATATAGAACAAATTAATACTAAGTTAAGTCAGTATTTTGCTGAACGAGCACTAGAAAAGAAAAAAGTGGCCGATATATGTTCCCTGCTGTCTATTCCTGAAACATACGAAGATTTATCTTTTGAGATATATAAAAGTTTGAACAGTTCGTATCGACATTCAATGAAGCCGCGGAGTTCTATTGATACAACAAGACCATCATCTTTAAAAGTTATTACAGGAAATCATGATTCTCTTCTTTTTATGCGGACTATTTTCCAAGAAAAACTTGGAAAAGTTATGGGGAAAAAGAATATTTTAATTTTAAGTGATTTTTGCCTTTTGGCAGATATTGAATTCTGGAAATGTTTACAGACACCTGTGCCATTAACTGCACAGGTTACTATTCATATTGGCTTAGATCTAAAAAAACTATCAACCCATTCGTGTTATATTAGAAAGTTATATCGATTATTGAATACCTTGCTTAATTATGATTTTAAATTTTATGATATATCAAACATTGCACATGCTAATACTATTGTTATGGAACGTGAATTTGTTATCCAGTATGCACTGCAAGAGAAAAATATGATTGGTATTTGTACATATATTTCAGATGAGTTACTAGTCCAAGATATTTATAATCGTTTTTTTGTCTGTTTTTCTTGTCAACAGGCGTTATTGGTACCAGTTAGGGCTTTGGGAATGCAGGATATACGATTCCGGATAGCGTTTTATTCTGCAGACCATTTTTTATTTTTTCTTACGAATGGGTTTGACTTTTTGCTACCCAAACAGGCTGTTGAAGATTTTTTAAATGATATTCATGCATCTAAAGAAATATCGAAACAGGTAAAACAGCTGCAAATTATGTGGGAAGAACTATTGAGTACGGGACAAGTAGAATTTATGATGCCAATGCAATCTTTGCTTCGATATATTGAAACAGGAAATTTGTTTTTTGCCGATGTAGAATATAAAATGAAAGCAGCGTACAGAAAAATTCATGTACAGCATATTATTGAAACAATGAAAAAAAATTCACATATTACGATGGGGATTTTACAATCTACTATGGAGACAACTGATTATCAAGAATTTAATCTTTCATTTTATTCTAATTATCGGGCTGCTTTTTTTAAGAAAAACCCTTGTTATATGCAATGTGATAGTAGTTCTTTTTATATTGTATCTAGTCCGCAGCTCGTCGAATGTTTTCATCATTTTTTTTCCCAGCTTAAAGAATCTACAGCGTATCAGCTGTTTTCACATACAGATATATGTGAAAAATATGAAAAATATAAAAGGTTTGTAGAAAGAACAATTGCTTTGTATGAAAATCTATAGGATTGAAGAGTTTTCAATATTTTGATTCTTTGTCAAAGGAATAGGACGAACTTTTTAGTGATACAATGGGAAAGGTTTGGTAACCTCATCCCAGTGTAGAAAAAAAGTTGATGTTAATGAACGACATAAAAAGTAACCTTGATATAAGATATAATAAAGTTGTAACAATTAGTAATGTTTGGTACGGATCAATCTATCAGAGAATGTTACCATGATAAAACACTATGAACCTGAGCTCAAATAAAAAATATCCGCCTTTGCTGGGAAGAAGATAGGACGGCCAAACCGCAAAATATAACAGCGGTAAAGGTACCTTTAGATATTGACTAAAAAATACCTGCAAAGAATGCGACAATAATCAGTCTATTGCTGTGAATGAATTGACACGACTGCATTCTTTAAATATTTTGACACTAAAAAACTACCAAGGCAAAGAAGTAAATATCTATTCTTTGCCTTGGTAGTAGTATAGTCCATGTATCGTTGGTTTTAACTGTTTGCCGTGTACGGTTATTTTTTTTGCAGCAGTTTTTCTTTTAATTCCTGATACCGTGTTGTATAGTACGGTGTAAGCTGGGATTCGCGAAGGTCGTTCCCGAAGGAACGGCGGCTTACGGAGAGAAGCGGCGGGCTTTGGATTCGTTTGGCGACGGCGAAGCCTGCAATGAGGCGCCACCATTTTTCTAAATCCGCAATAAACGATTCGGCAGTGGGGAAGATGTCTTTTACGGAGACGGTACAGCCGATTTCTTTTTCTAATGTGCCGTCGATATACCATTGCAGAATGGATTCAGGCGTAGCTCGCTGCCAGCGTTCGATAAAGGACGCGAACAGATAGTCATGATAGGGGTATATAATGGGATCGCCTTGCCCTTTGTCGATATCTTGATTGGCAGAAAGTTCGGCACTGGGGACAATGTCGATGCTGCCTTGTGGGATGACTTCCCGTTTGAATACGGATTCATTGAGGTAGCGGGCCAGGTCATATACCTGATGTTTCCAAAGGTCGGCTGTAGCGGCGAGGAAACCGGCACTGTCGCCGTAGAGCGTCGCATAGCCTACGGAAGATTCCGCTTTGTTGGCGTTGCAGGTAAATACACCGCCAAATGCAGCGGCAGCTGCTGCCAAAATACGACTGGAACGGTCGCGGGCTTGGATGTTTTCTTCAATAAAACTGGTCAGCTGCAGATGCCCCATCGGCTTGTCTTTTTGATACAGCATGGCACTGCTGAACTGGCTGCGCGTCAGTTCCAGACTGTCTTGCATGGGGATGACCGTGTACAGACAGCCAAGATTATCTGCCAAATCTTTGGCAAGACCTTTGGTCGTTTCCGAATTATAACAGCTGGGCATGTTGACGAGAAGAATGTTTTCGGGCGGCAGTACCGCAGCATACAATGCCGCATTGACGGCAGAATCGATACCGCCGGATACGCCGATTACTACTTTTTTCAGGCCTAAAGAACCCATGAAAGACTGCAGGCCGTAATGCAGGCTGTGGTATATTTCTTCCGTTGCCGTGCGGCTCGGGGAAACCTGCATCGGTGAAATAAAGGTATGCGTCGTTTCATCGTATTGGACAATGGCCAGCTCTTCTGTAAAAGGCTGGCATTCATAGTGCAGGGTTCCGCTGCTGTCGTAGGCACCGCTGGAGCCGTCAAAGGTGTAAATGTTTTTGCCGTTGTTTTGGATGCCCGTACAGTTGACATAGACTGCCGGACGGTGAACCGCATCAATCGCCTGTCCAAACAGACGGTGGCGGCGCTGAGTTTTGCCCTGCGTAAACGGCGAGTTGGAAATGTTGACGAAAAGGTCAATATCGTAATGCTGACTAAGATAGGACATGGGCTTAAAGGGATAATTGTCATCCCAGCTGTCTTCACAAATCAAAGGCCCAATGTGCAGCGTGCGGTTGTTGGTAAATTTCAAGGCAACCGGTGAGAGCAGCTCTTCTGGAAAGGTGTGGCGTTCTTGGGCTACTTCCATGAGTGACGTAAAGTATCGGATGTCGCTGAATTCGCGGTAGTTGGGCAGCAAGGTTTTGATATAAAATGGATATGGAGAATGCTGCGGCGCGATGAGCTGACCGTTTTGTGCAATAAACATGGCATTATATTTGCGCAGGCGGCCGTCGAGATTGACGCGCCCTTCTTCTTTAGCCACGTTGCCGTAGATAATGGTAATGCCATCAGAAGCTGCTTGGATTTCTTTGCCAAAACGAACACAGTCATTAATAAAATCAGGCTGATCCCAAACGTCTCCAATAAAATATCCCGGAATGGATAGTTCTGGAAAAATAATCAGGTCGCAGCCAGCTTTTTTGGCCTGAGCGATTTGCTTTTTCATAGCCGCCGTATTATAACGGGGGTCGCCGGCATGTATTTCTAATTGGGCAAGAGCGATTGTCAGCATAGGCATATGCCTCCCTTTGATAAAATAATATACTATATTATACTAGCATAAACGATGAAAAGTAGCTAGTCATCCGGATGATAGATCGCGTTAGGGTATGGTGGAAGATTTTTTAAGTCAAAATTATTTATACAATGAGGAGGTTATTCTCTTTTTATTTTTTTTTTTTTGCAATGCATTACCGTTTTCTTGCAATTATTTTATACTCATCTAGTATATTCACAAGTTGGCAATATGGCATGGATGCGGTATAATAAGCATATGAATATGAAAAATAAAAGCAAGATAAATCAACAACATACTGAGCCCGGAATGGGGCAGGATAGGGCAGCTCGTAAAGGCCTTTGGAAAAAGGTGATTGGTGGAGCTGTTTTTTGTGTATTGGTTTTGGCAGGCATAGCCGTTGCCGGGTATACGGCACCGAATATGTTTTTGCCTTCTAAACATGGCTATGTCCATGTCCGCAGCGATATGACGGCTGTTGATGTCGCAGAAGAAATGTATGATGGAGGATATATTGCCAGCCCGTTGTGGTTTCGGGCCGCGGCACAGATGACAGGACAGGCAGGGCAGCTGAAAGAGGGAGAGTATAGCATTGACTCGTCGATGAGCCTGCAGCAAATATTGGCTAAACTGACAAGCGGTGAATCGGAAGCGGAACGCTTGGTTATTCCCGAAGGGTACACCGTATGGCAGACTGCAAAACGAGTCGCTGCGATGGGACATATTTCGGAAGACGACTTTTTGGCTGCGGCTAAAGATGCATCACTGTTGTATCCGTATATGAAAGGCAATCGGGACGACGTTACGTTTCCGACAGAAGGATTTTTGTTCCCCGATACGTATTTTGTGCCCAATGATGCAACGGCAGAGGACGTTGTCCGCATGATGCTGAAAAATTTTGATGCCCATCTCAGTGAAGATATGAAAAAACAGATTGCCGATAAAAATATGTCTATTTACCAGTTTGTTACGCTGGCTTCTCTTGTTGAAAAAGAAGCGAAGTATGAAGACGACAGACCGCTTATTGCTTCGGTATTTCTCAACCGGCTGGCACAGCATATGAAACTGCAGTCTGACGCAAGTATTTCCTATGCCATGGGATCTCATAAAGCGGCATACAGTATTGCGGAAACGCAGTACGATTCGCCATATAATACGTATATGTATGAAGGACTGCCGCCGGGACCGATTGCCAATCCCGGTATGGCCTGCATGAACGCGATTTTACAGGCGCCGCAGACATCGTATTTGTATTTTGTAGCAGATAAGGACGGGCATAATTATTTTTCTGTTACATATGATGATCATATGAAGAACGTACAGGAGCATATGCCATGATGGATGCATTGTGGAAAGAAATGAAAGACTATGCCGTGCAGTATCAAGTTCCCATTCTGCGTGATGCGGAACTGCCGCTGTTTTGCAGCTTAGTACGCCGGAAAGCACCGGTTCATGTATTGGAAATCGGCACGGCAATTGGCTATTCGACACTGCGCATAGCGTCTTGTTTAGCCGCATCCAGCACGATTACTACCTTGGAACTGGACCATCAACGGGTCATGGCAGCTAAAAAGTTTATCGCCAAATCACCGTATCAGCAGCAGATTGAGCTGCTGGAAGGCGACGGCACGGCATTGTTGGATCAGCTGGATGGGCCATGGGATTTTGTCTTTTTGGACGGCCCTAAAGGGCAGTATTCCCGGCAGCTGCAAAAGATTATGCCCAAACTGCTGCCGGGGGCAATGATTGCAGCCGATAATATTCGCTATCATGATATGCTCTATATCGACGGTACGCTGCCGCATAAGCATCGTACTGCTGTAAGCCGCCTGCGGGAATTTTTGACGATGATTGAAGATGAAACCAGATTTGAATCTATATTTTTGGAAAATGGAGACGGTATGACTGTTTCTCGATGGAAAGGATAGAAAAAGAATATGCAAAAAATGGAATTGCTGGCACCAGCCGGTAATATGGATAAATTAAAACTGGCTTTTTTATACGGGGCTGATGCAGTGTATTTAGGCGGTAAATCGTTTGGACTGCGGGCTTTCAGCGATAATTTTTCTGAAGAAGAATTAAAAGAAGCGGTCGAATATGCCCATTCATTGGGAAAACGAGTGCATGTGACGGTCAATATTTTTCCGCATAATGCGGATTTAAAGGGACTGCCTGACTATTTGCGGTATTTGTATGAAATTCATGCAGATGCTATTTTGATTGCCGATCCGGGAATTTTCAGCATTGCCCGGCAGGTCGTGCCGGATTTACCGATTCATATTTCTACACAGGCCAATACGACGAATTGGGCATCGGCTAAATTTTGGCATGATAACGGGGCCAAACGGGTCGTCATGGCCAGAGAAGTGAGCATGAAGGATATAAAAGAAATTCATGATAAAGTGCCTGTTGAATTGGAAGGCTTTGTACATGGTGCGATGTGTATTTCTTATTCGGGACGCTGTCTTCTCAGCAACTATTTTACGCAGAATCGGGATTCCAATCGCGGCCAGTGCGTGCAGTGCTGTCGTTTTAAGTACAATGTTGTAGAAGAAAAACGGCCGGGACAGTATTTCCCTGTCGTGGAAGATGAACGAGGTACCTATATTTTTAATTCTAAGGATTTGTGCCTTTTGCCGTATATTCCTGACTTATACCAAGCGGGCCTCAGCAGCTTGAAAATAGAAGGCCGGATGAAGAGCGTTCATTATGTGGCAACGGTCGTCAAAGTATACAGACAAGCATTGGATGCCTATGAAAGAGATCCACAGCATTTCCATATGCTGCCGGAATGGGTCGCAGAGTTGGAAAAGATTTCGCACCGCCCCTATACGCGCGGGTTCTCTGTATCGCGTCCGACAGAAGCCGACCAAGTGTACAGCCATTCCAGCAATACGCAGACATATGAATTTATCGGATTGGTCCAATCCTATGATGCAGACCAGCATATTGCCTGGATAGAACAGCGCAATTATTTTAAATTGGGACAAGAGGTAGAATTTTTGCAGCCGAAAGGAGCTTTGGTTCGCCAGACGATTCAACGAATTGTCGATGACAAGGGGCAGGATTTGGATGCGGCCCGTCATCCGCAGCAGCTTGTAGGCATTTATATGGATACACCGCTGGAACCATACAGCATGATGCGCCGGGAGGTGGCCTGCCATGCTTGATCCGGAGTGGGTGTATTTTCGCATTCCGCCCAGCGAAATGACGTTTGTTACGCGCATCATAGAAGGCTATGAATACTTGGGCGTCGTGACGGCTCTGGATGGCAAAGCGGGAATCGGATTTGTACGGACAACGGCAGATACGGCGGCCATAACGAGAGACATACTGCAGTCTTTGCCGTTTCCCGTTGCTGTGATATCGTATACAGAAGCTGTGGCATATCAAACTGCGCAGAAAACGGCAGTAGCCAATAGTTAATTTATTATAGCATTATGAAATTTTATGAATATCGTTTGTATATATGCTCGACATGAATACAAACGATATTTTTTTATATGTTTCAGTAATAACTATGTAAAAAGTTGTTTATAACTTGGAAAACAACTATTTTGCGACCTGATTTTCCTTTATCTTTATAAGAGAAATGGTGTATAATTAGCGTTTAATACCATATTGGGAAAAGAACCGCACAACCATGCGGTTCTTTCTTCAAATGACAAAAATATGACAAAAATTTTTTTCAAAACTTTTACGCAAAGATTTTGCAGACAGCGTTGGCGGCGTGCTTTCTCATGTCATCTGTATAATCCACGTAGACAGTGAGGACGGTATTCACCGTGTCACCTAAAAGAGCTGATACTGTTTTTATGTCCTCTCCATGAGCCAGGAGCATCGTGGCATACGTATGCCGCAGGCTATGGATAGAGGCATCAGGGATGACTTCATGAATGTAGCGGGCCATGGTGGAAGAGTAGGGAACCGTATCCCAGAGGGAACGGTTAAATGTAAGTGGCTGCGTTTGCCGCCAGTGTTTCAAAATCTTCAAAAGCGGTGGCGGTATAGGGAGTGTACGGCAGCCGCTGGCACCGTTCTTTAGGTGCTTAATACCTTTTACTCCTTTACGGATGCGGCTGTACTGCTTATTGACGTGCAGTTCCTGCACCGTGAAATCCACATCGTCCCAAGTGAGAGCGTCAATCTCACCAATACGAAGACCGGCATATCCGGCAATCGCACAGGCGACGAGGTACTTCATAGGCCGCTCTTTCATGTGTTCAAGGAGAGCATGGAATTCGTCCATAGTAAGCGCCCGTACTTTGTGCTTTTTGCCGGCCCGCGGCGGTCTGAGGGCTTGAGCAGGGTTATCTTGGCGGATGTGGTACGGTTCGACGGCCTGACTCAGAATAAGTTTGAGACAAGAAAGGTACATTCGATAGCTTGCCAGAGAGCACGTCCAGCCACGTATGGCACGCTGTATGTCGAGATACGTGATTTTCCGAACCGGCATGGCGAGCAACTCAGGCCCATACTTATTCAGGGCACAGCGATACGCCAGAATAGAATTATATGCTAAGTGACGGCTCTGAAAAACGTATTCGGAGAATTCCTTGAGGGAGATGTCTGCAAGCTCGGACGCGATTGGCTGCGCAGCCATAGCTTCTTTTACGACTTCCAGTAGTTTTTCACCGGCAGCCTTAGCCGCTTTTTTCGTAGCCAAGCCTTGTTTAGACTTCTGACGCCAACGGCCTGCCTGATCTTTGTAAGACAAGATGACTTGCCAAGCGCCGCTGCGTTCGCGAAATGAAAAATGATAGGCAAACATAGTATGACCTCCTTGGGTAGAAGAGGCCGTAATGAGAGAGAAAAATTATGCCCTAGCGAGAAATAATAGGGAACTACAACAATAAAATGGCGATTACTATGATTAATCATTTCAAAACTTCCATATTCATATAAACAAAAAAGACGTCCTTGTTAGAAGAACGTCTTTTCTTTTTGCCCTCAGTTGAAGACAATACAAAAAATCTTTTTTTGGGATTCATAGCCCAATTTGTAGCTTTATTATATACGTTCTTCTATTGTTTTGTCAATATCTTTCTTCATCAGGTTTATCAATGGTGTCTATAATAATATTTTTTAGTATTTTCCACTTAATGATAGATAAATCTTGATTATTGACTTTAATATCATAAAGTGGGTGTGATTTTTTCGTAGGGAATATTATCCTGGACTTACTAATTGTGCGGATTTGATTCGTTTCAACAATACTCCCTTGCTTCATTTTTTCTCTAAAGCACATAATGTCATGGTTGTTATTGTATATGGCTTGCACGCCTTTTTCGATAAGTTTATGATGTTTTTTGTCAAACTCTTCTTTAGTAGTATTTTGTAAAAATAATTGGATAACGTCATCACGTAAATCTTTATACTCAGGTTTTTGCAAATCAAATTTAGACATGGCCTTCATAGCTAATAAATCTGGAACCGTACATTGCAATTCGTGCTCCCAAGGTTTTAGGGTTTTATGTTTTGGCTTTTTTGATGTCATAGGTACTACAGTAAGCAGATCACTTTTCTTTCTATCATGTAAGTCTAAAACAACCGCATAATGAGGGTAACTAAATTCATGAGATATACCACAACCGAAATCAATAAAAATAATTTGTCCTTCTTCATATTTTGGCAAAAAGGTTGATTTAAACTCTTTTTCATTAAATTTTAGTTGTATATAGTGTTGAACCCACAACATGAAACGCTGAAAGTTTTTGTCACTTTTTATTTTGAGAAAACTTGCAAATTTTCTATAGCGTTTTACAAGTATATGAGGCTTAGGTAAAGGATGGCTCATATCTTTTATTACTTCCTTTCTTTTATTAAAACTTCCGCCGCATTTCGACGACTTTGCCGATGACTTGAACGGGGAGTGCTTCTATTTGCTAATTGGAGTAAAATAGCAATCGTATCTTTTTCTGAACTTATTTGTTTTCCAAATCCTTATATGTTTGATAGTTCCGCTGCATCATCAGTTTGGATGCCTGACGGATTTTTTCTTTGATTTTTTGGTTACTCTGACTAGTTAAAAATTTCTTTTCTTCTTGGTTTTGTTGTGTGTTCATGATAAAACTCCCTTCTACGCACTCACATAATGATAGAAAAAATTAAATTTTCCCAAATCGCAGCTATCAGTGTTTCGGCGGACCATTTCTTCCAGTAATGTAGCCTGAACTTCACGGGAAAAATCATTTCCTTCAATATGTGTCAGTTCATGAAGAACAGCTTCTTTTTGGCGTTCAGTGCTGATGTTTTTATTGATGATGATAAGTATAGCTGCCATCGTCATTTTTATGTGTCAATGCTCGGACATGAAAGAGCATTTTCTGATAAATAAGTATAATATTCAATGTATCATTCCTTTATATACGAAAAAAGAAGGCTGCATGTGACTGTAGCCTTCTTTAACATTTGAGAATAGGCGGGGTGACATTCCCGCATCTCCTAATCAGGCCTTGCGGCCTTCTGGCGACGGCTGCCCGTTCCGCCCTCAGATTCTCATGTATTCTTTTCAACTACAGTATACGATTTTTTTTATGCAGCAGAATGATAATTGACAATGGCAACCTCTGTCATAGAATTACGAACGGATTCGGCAATTTTATATAGCTGTCTCATGACTTCGGTTGAATCATAAGGTTCACCGCATTGTGTGCAGACCTGCGATGGAACATTGCGGATAATTACGATGCAGGAATCTAAGGCAATTGTGAATGTGGTAAGGGCAGCATGTAAATCTCCTTTACAAAACGTGCAGCTAGTCATGATATACAGTCCTCTTAAAATCGACTTCAATTATCTGCCGATAAATTTAAAATTTTTTCAAAGAAAAAGCCTTCCCCGTGTAATGGAGAAGGCCTTTTCTTCGCACTGGTCCCCGTAGAGATTACAGCACTCTCATAAAGTATCTCCAGTATAAAACACATGAAATATATTATCAAGATAAATGCCCGTTTATAACGATTTTTTTAAATTTAATTCAGAAATTAGGGCATTTTGTAATACTTTAGAAAAATTTACCTTGCGACGAACTGCTGTATCATTTAGCCATTGAGGGATTGTCAGCGTTTTCTTTACAGGCTTATTAAAGTGTTGTTGTGCATATTCAGCGACATCAACCGATACCAGATTGACAAATGATTTTTCATATTCCCAATCGTCATCATCTTCACAGTGCGGATCGACCTTATCAAGCGGCGTAGGAGCGGGAACGGTATTCCCTTCTCGCATTTCCGTATACAAATAACCGGCTAAGCAATCTACTGCCATGGCCATGGCTTCTTCCAACGTATCGCCACAGGTCGCTAAATGATTTAAATCGGGAAAAATAACAGAATAGCCGCCTTCTTTTTCTTTGTAAAAAATAGCGGGATACATACTAAGCATTAGAGTGCACCTTCCTTTCTAAAAAAAGATGTAGGAGGGCAAGCCGAATTATTTCAATCCGGCTTGCTTTAGGATGGATTTTACCACTCCTAGTGATAAGTCTCGTTTTCCGTGATTGGGAATGGTAACTTTGCCAGGCTTGGCAGGATGCACATATTGGAAATGTGACCCTTGGGATGCTTTGAGCTTCCATCCGTCGGCCTTGATGATTTTTTCAATTTCCTTAAAATTCATGCTATCCCTCCTCGTATAATATATTTGTAAGCAAGATTTCCGCCTCGCTTACAGCATAAAAT
>CAVKEA010000006.1:0-59746 GCA_963655305.1 bacterium | reverse complement strand
TTTTGCCCTGAACGATAGAGCCGTACGGCATGCCAAATTCTTCACCCAACGCGACGCGCACTGCCGGCGCCGTCTGGAAAATGACTGTCTTTTGCGGGTCATTAATCGCTTCTTTAATTTGTTCTTTCTGCGATACCCCGACGGTAGCGCCAAACATACAAGTCAGCGCACATTGGCCGCAGTGAACGCAGATAGGCACGTCGCCCGTACTTTCCAATGAATAATAGCCGGTCATGGACATGACATCCGAGCAGCGGCGGCGGCACAATGTACAGTTTTTACATTTTTCTGCATCAAAGCGAATGGATACGTTTTTACTTTCAACGGCAACGCGGCGGTCTAACTTTTCAAAACGACTCGTAAATTCAATATCCCGTTTGCGTTCTTCATCCAAGTAAATAGCATCACTGCAGCAAACAGCGACAATATCTACGATATCTTCCGGTGTACAGCCGCGCGGCAAGTCCATGACTGGTTTTTTCAGCCCCTGCAGCATCGGGCCGACAGCTGTAGCGCCATATAACTGCTGCAGCAGTTTGTAACTGATATTGCTGGCAGACAAATTAGGGAAAATAAGGACATTAGCCTGGCCGGCTACTGGCGATTCAGGTGCTTTATTGTTGGCAATACGCGGTACTAACGCCGTATCCAGCTGCAGTTCACCGTCAAAGACAAAATCGACGTTGCGGTCACGCAGCAATTGAACCGCTTCCCGTACACGGTCTACTTCTTCCCCTTCGCCGCTTCCCAGTGTCGAATAGGATAAGAGCGCAACCTTAGGATCCAGTGTCTGTACGGTCCGTCTTGCTCTGTCTACACAGGCTACCGCAATATCCGCCAACTGCTGGGCCGTCGGTTCGATGATAACGTCCGGGTCCCCGATGACAAATATGCCGTCATCCCCGAACTGCGGTTTTTCTGTAATTAAAATCAAAGAACTGCAGACCGTGGTAACACCGGGGTGTACGCCAATCAACTGCAGAGAAGCATGCAGGACTTCCGCCGAAGGGTCCGTAATCCCGGCTACCATGCCGTCTACCACATCAAACGCTACCAAACAAGCGGCAAAGCGAATCGTATTTTTTTTCAATATTTCCCTTGCGTCTGCAACGGAAATCTCTTCTTTAGAATGTTCAACGTAATATTGGCTGAAGGTTTCCAGCATGGGATACGTTTCCGGATCAATAATTTCTACCCCATCCAAATCAATTTGGTACTCTGCTGCGATTTCAACCAGACGCTGCGGCTTGCCGATCAAAATGGGCCTAGCAAACATTTCCGTTTGAATTTGTTCTACTGCCTGCAGCACACGCCGACTATGCGATTCCGGCAATACCACTTTTCTTGGATTCTTCGATACACGTCGTTTCAAATTGCTCATAAATCTTGACATGGTAGGACCTTCTTTCTCTTCTTGTGTTTTCGTATGTAATTCGATTCTACTATAATTGCATATTACATATAGCTATATATCATATTGTACTACATAATGCATATATAGTACAGGGTGCGCTTGTAACTTGTTAAAAAATCCCTGCCAACAGCATATACTCGCTGCGAACAGGGATTTTTTGTAATTTTTCAGATATACAGCACTCGCCAGCTGACCGTTTTGATACGGCTGACGCATTCATAGTTGTCCTATACAAGGCATTTTTAAGAAATCGGTTTGGGAATGAGGAATAATTGCTGATTTCCCCCTTCTCGTTCCGGAAATTGCCCGTACATATTAAACACGGAAAAGAAGCGGGCTGCCGGATAGATGCCATAACCATCCTGGTTGTGGTCTGTCACATCATACGAATCGGCAACGATCAGCACATCATCCAGCGTATTTTCCGTTCCCATTGTGTCGTATCCAATAATGACCTGCCAATGACCGCCCCAATCAATCCAAGCCACTAAGATAGGATGACCTTGTTTTAGCTCCTCTTGGATACGCTGCGGCGTAAGCGTTTTATTTTCCTTTTTGTACGTGTTGGAATCTTCATACGTAAAGCCGCCTACGCGATTGAATATATCTTCCATTTGGTTCAGTGTCGTGCCTGGGTAGCCATCAGGAAATCCTTCGACGTGTACATCCTGCAGAGGATGGCGGAAACTTGCCAATTTTTCTTCCGTATACGTTCCGGCCTTGCCGTACCACTGCAGCGCCATCAACGCGGCTGCCGGGCCGCAGGACCATTCACTAGACTGCTGTATTGTATGAAATCCCGTTAGTATCGTCCGGGTGCGGCTGGATTTCATATGAAATATATCCGGATGGGCAAAATACAAAGACCCTTGATGGTCAAATTTTCGTTCTACAGACGCTGCCCCTTCCTGTGTCGTAATCTTGCTGGGTTCAGTGAATTTCATTTCATCGGAATAATTCGCTGCCATCACACTGGCTGTGAGGCTGACAGCCAAACTCACCGCGCTCAGCAGCATGCCTATTTGTCGTTTCATTGTCCCGTCTCCTCGTATTGGTTTTACAGATGATATCTTGTCTTTGAAAGCAGCACTGCACAGCCGCGCAGAAGCCTTTCAACAGGATGTAAAAAAATTCCCATAGGTTCCACGTATGCAAACCCATGGGAATGATGCTGCCATACCTGCTTTCGTCTGTATCGCAGTTAACGGCCCAGCCAATGAACCAACTGGTACATATTTTCATCAATAGAATATTTTAAATGTTCTGCTTCTGTATATGGAGTAGCTACAATGCGGCTGTCAATCAACCCTACGACACAATTATACGTGCCGGCAATCAGACTGTCTACGGCTTTTTGTGCAAAAAGCCCTGCCATAATCGCATCATAAGCCGAAGGAGAACCGCCGCGCTGTACATATCCCAGCACGGTCAGTGCCGGTTCCAGATACGTGTGTTCTTTGATGTAATCTACAACATCGGCTCCCTTAGCCGCTCCTTCTGCGACGATGACGATACTGCTTAATTTCTTCATGCGGTGGGATTCTGCCAAATGTTCACACAAGCCCGGCAAATCCACTTTATGTTCCGGAACCAGGACGGCTTCTGCCCCGGAAGCCATACCGGCATGGAGTGCAATAAAGCCGGCATGCCGTCCCATGACTTCAATAACAGCGACCCGATCATGCGAAAATGCCGTATCACGAATCTTGTTGACAGATTCCAATACCGTATTAATCGTCGTATCGAATCCCAACGTATACTGCGTCCCCATCATATCATTGTCAATCGTGCCGGGAATAACGATGGTAGGAACACCAAACCGGCTCAATGCCTGTGCGCCGCGCATCGAGCCGTCGCCGCCAATGACGACAAGCGCATCGATTTCCAGCGATTTCAAATATTCAGCTGCTTTTTTCTGCGTCGATTTTTCCAGGAAATCCAAGCAGCGGGCAGTCCGTAGCATCGTACCGCCGCGGTGAATGATAGCCCCTACATCACGGCGCTGCAGCGGCATGGTTTCATGGCTGAGGAGCCCTTCGTATCCTCGAATAATGCCTTCTACGGTTAGCCCTTTTTGAATTGCATAGCGCGTTACGCCGCGAATCGCCGCATTCATGCCCGGCGCATCGCCGCCGCTGGTCAAGACACCAATTTTACTAATCATTTTCCCTCAAACTCCTTCTTCTCCCGCGCAGCAAACTGCACGTTTTTCTCTTCTATCTTGCTGACAATATTTTCCACAATCTGCGCCGCTCCGCCGCGTGTCGTATCTACCAGACAATCACAATGCGGATAAATTTCTTCCCATTGACGCATCATATGATGGACAAATTTCCGTAGATGTTCATAATCTACTGTCGGCCGTTTGCCGATATGACGGCTTACTCGTTCTTCCACACGAAACGGCTCGGATAAAAGGGCGATAATGAAACCATGTCGATGTAATATGCGATATGTTTCTACGCTCATAGGAAAATTGCCGCCAAACGAAATGACTGCTTCATGATAGCGGCTTACTTGCTGCAGCACATTGATTTCTCGTTCGCGGAAACTTTTTTCACCGGCTTGATTATAAAAATCAGCAATGGTCATACCGACAGCCCGTTCAATACGCCGGTCTGTATCGACAAACTGCCAGCCCAGCCGCTGTGCCAGCTTGCGTCCAATATGACTTTTTCCGCTTCCCATCATGCCTACAAGTACTATATTCCGTTTCATCGTCGCACCTCCTTACTTGTTTATTTCCTTTTTGTACATGTCCTATTATAACAAACTTTTTCTTTCTTGACATAAAATTATATAAAAAAAAGCAGTGAATTTTACACATAGTTTCCTAACCATGCATAAATCACTGCTTTTACGCCTTACTTTTTTAGCGGTATGCCAACAAAATGCCTTAACTTCGTAATGAATAATACATTTCTCTGGCAAACACCTTGGCACCCCAAATATCGCCCTGCGTCGGCTTCGCCACTTGGTTGGCATCTTTCTGTGCCTGGCAAATAAAACCGCCAAGAAATGTGTTGTTCTTGGGGAGTAATTCTCTATTGCGGTGCAGACAATTTCGTGCCGCTTCCGTCGTCGGCACGGCATCCATGGCACCAAACAACGCGACATTCATGTCTTCAATCGACTGTAAAAACGCAGCGCCCTCGGCAGTAGGACTGTCCTCTTCCATCCAAAAGCCAACAAAGATGATGTCATAGTCGCGTAAATTTTTCGGTACGTTATCCAGTGTTGCCATTTCTTTGTCCAGCAACAGTTCATCAAAAATGGCTTCTGCTACTCGCCGTGTTGCGCTTTTTTGCGTAGAATAAATAACCAATCCTTTCATGTCTGCTCCTCCTTTACGATTCCTATATCTCTATATTATATGAATATAGTTATCAAAGTCAATATTTTTATAAAGAAAAAGCAGGCATCGTTTCTGATTTATTTTACGGCAGTATGTATATCCGGCGCATGATGCCTAATATAGTCTTCGACACGAGCCAAATCAGGATATTCTTTAATTTTTTCTGTATCGTACGTAATCAAAATAGAGCCGCTTACATGATTGAGCTGTACCCGTCCTACATCGGCAAAGGCCCGCAAATAGTTGGCAATATGTTCCTTATACTGTTCATTGCCTTCCAAATGCGAACAGTACAGCCGTATACGCCCTGGCATATAAAAGGCAATTTCTACGCCGCGCATAAAGAAATCCGGCTGTGTATGGGGAAGACAGATATAATCAGCTGCCTGATCCATTTTCTTTTGGATGCTGCCAATCATAGATTTTCGATGCTGCAGCGCATGTAAAATCGATATGCCGGTCATGACAGCGCCGCAGATAATATGTCCTTTTTTAGAACTAAATGCCAAAGACCCTACAGTCCCTGCCAACGAAATAACTAAAGGCAGCCCATATGAAATACGTGCCATTGCAATCCCTCCCAAATGATTGTCATATCATGATTATTTAGATTTTTTTATCTTAGCAAATCTTATGCTTTCTGTCAAAATCCCCGGAGACACCCCTATATTTTCCCTCAGCGGGTATGCTATACTAATTGATATACTCCCTCAAAACAAAAAGAAAAGCGGGTGAAATGATATGCGTATTACGCGTTCACATAAACGCTGTCTCTACGTAATGGCGCTGACAGGATTGTTTCTGGCAGGTATGGGCGGCGTACTCCATTCCCCTATCGATGTTCTGGGCGGCGCCACACCCAAACATCAACCGGCAGCCGGTGAAAAGCTGACCGGTGAGTATGTTCTTTTGATTGCGCCGTCACTGCAGCCGACATCCATCATGCAGCAGCAAGTCTATGATTCGTTTGTTCATCGCACAGCCGCTCTGCCGGATTGGCATGACACATCTTTTCATATCTATGTTCCGTCCGATCATCCTGCGCTATGTACGTATGCCCGGCATTGGGCCGACAAACTCGCCGCGCAGCATATCGCAGTGCAAGTAGTGCCCATGAATGCTGTCATGCTTCGTTCCCGCCTGCGCATCAGCAAATATGAAACAGCCCTTGTACCGGCTGCTTTTTTGCAGGCCGACGATGAACTTCCTGCGCAGCAGCTCCGCCTAAAAAGTTATGAAATGAGGTAATACCATGCGAAAACTGTTTACTATTTTGACAGCAGTGCTTGTGATACTTTGTCTTTGGCATGCCGCTATGGGCAGTTTCATGCTGTTGGGCATCAGTACGCGTCCGGCCGCTTTCATGGGCTGTCTGGCCGGCATACTGACCATTTTTCATATCCTGCTGGGCTGCCGCTATGGGCTGCGTACACTAAGGCACAAACAATGCCTTTGGTACGGCCGTGCTAATTTTTTGTTTTGGCTGCGCCGTCTCAGCGGCATAGCGGTCCTGCTGTTGTTTGTCTTTCATTGGCAGGTATTTGGCAGTATGCAGGGCACGCACTACATATTATATGAATTTACTACCCTCAAGCTAATTGTGCAGCTTCTTTTCGTCAGCACCCTGTTTCTGCACATAGGGCTCAACATACGCCCGCTGCTGCTGGCATTGGGAATGCAGCACATCGCCGTGCATACTCGCGACATATACAGCATTCTCCTCGTTTTCTATCTGTTTATCACAGGCAGTCTTCTTTATTACTATGCAGGATGGCAATACATATGAATAAAAAACTCATCATCATCGGTGCCGGATTAGCCGGTATGACAGCTGCTTTGACGGCAGCTAAAAAAAATCACGTCGTATACCTCGTTTCGTCGCAGCCATCCGAACAATCCCAATCGGTCATGGCAGAAGGCGGCATCAACGGCGCCTTAAACACCAAAGGGGAAGCCGACAGTCCTCAAGAACATTACAACGATACCATGCATGCCGGCTGTGAACTGGCAGACCCTAATGCAGTCTGGCAGATGACTCAAGCCGCTCCGTCACTCATTACTAGACTAGCCGCTATGGGAGTTCCGTTCAACCGCATCGGCCGTTCATACGATATCGATTTGCGAAATTTTGGCGGCCAAAAGAAGAAACGAACGGCTTTCGTGCAAAGCGATACAGGAAAACAGCTGGTGACAGCGCTGATAGATGCCCTTCGCCGGGAAGAAGTACGCGGCCTGGTACAGCGATTTTCTCATCATGATTTTGTCACGCTCTGTCATGACCACACGGCGTGCGGCGGCTGTCTCATCCAAGATACGTACACGGGCCGGCAAACCACGCTGCTTGGCGATGCCGTCATCATCGCTACAGGCGGCATGCACGGGCTGTTTCAGCATACGACAGGCTCTCTTGCCAATACGGGAGCCGTAACAGCAGAACTCTTTCGCCTGGGACTTCCCCTGGCCAACGGTGAATTTATTCAATATCACCCGACAACCGTCATGAGCAACGGCAAACGCATGCTGCTCAGTGAAGCGGCCCGCGGCGAAGGCGGCCGACTGTATACGCTGCGTCAAGGACAGCCGTACTATTTTATGGAAGAAAAATATCCTGAACTGGGCAATCTCATGCCCCGTGATATTACAGCCCGTGAAATAGAAGCCATGATAGAACAATACGGCACCGTGTATTTAGATATGCGGCACCTTTCTCCCGCTGTCTGGGAACACAAACTGCAGGGGTTACAAGACGACTGTCAGACGTATTTGGGTCTATCGGCTCGCACCTCTCCGATTCCGGTTGCGCCGGGCATTCATTATTTTATGGGCGGTCTGTACGTAGATGCAGCACACCGTACACCCTGGCAAAATCTCTATGCCGCCGGTGAATGTGCCGCGCAGTATCACGGAGCCAATCGCTTAGGCGGCAATTCCCTTTTAGGAGCCATCTATGGAGGAATAACAGCAGCTCAAACCGCTTGTGCCGAAGGGACGGGTTCTGCCTGCCGTACATCCTGCCATGTCACGCCGGTGCCGCCGGCTCCCTCCCTGCACGAATGGCAGACACTGCGCCACGTATTGAGCCAAGCCCTAGGGATGCGCCGCAGTCAAGCGTCCTTATGGCACGGGCTGAAACAAATACACAAGCTGCAAAGCCCTCCTGCTCTGCTGGGAAAGGCACTGCTTTACAGCGCACTGGCCCGCAAAGAAAGCCGAGGCGCCCATTGGCGTATCGATTACCCGAACCGCCATGATGCAGCCTATAAAAAAACAACCGTCGCAGTGTACGACGGTGCCACTATCCAAATTCAATGTATGCCCATTCCAGCAAAGAAGTGATACCTATGTATACATTACGCATTCAACGACAAGATACACCTCATACAGCCCCATATTGGCAAGAATTTCTCTACAACGGGACAGACGACGACTCCATTGCCACGGCCCTTCGTACGCTCAACGAACGCACGCCCCTGCAAACGAAAGACGGCCGTGAAGTTCCCCCTATCGGCTGGCAGTGCAGCTGCATGGTTCGCAAATGCGGTGCCTGCGCGATGGTCATCAACGGCCTGCCCCGTCTTGCCTGCGCCGCATTTTTCCGCGAATTCCGCAAATCCACCATTACGATTGCACCGCTGCGCAAATTTCCTGTCGTCCACGATCTAATCGTCAATCGAGCCATTCTGCATACTCTGATGAAGCAGCTCAACGTTTGGCGCACGACCGAAAGTCATCCGTCTCTTTGGACCCAAGAACTGCACCGCCAATCCTCGCGCTGTCTGCTGTGCGGCTGCTGCTTGGAAATTTGTCCCAACTTTGACGGCCAGCCAAACTTTGCCGGGGCGTTAGCTCCCGTAAATGCCTTTCGCATCCTAGACGGCACATCTTGTGATCATCATATACAAAAAAGCATGAAAGAATACAGCCGCCTATATTACGAATCATGCGGCCATTCCCTGTCCTGCCAGGACATCTGCCCCGCTCATATTCCCATTGAAGAATTACTGGCTCACAGCAATGCCAAAGCCATTTGGCATAAAACATAACACACACCATGACCGCAAAGGACACGTGATATGAAACCTAAAAAAGTAGGAAACGATTTCATCGAACATATTCCTTATATAAAAACTGTCATTTTTTCTGACGGCAGCTTTTTCGACGGGTATAAAACGACGACAGTCTGTTTTCATGAAGACCAAACGATATATACTGTGCGTTCCTCACTCTGCGATTTGTATTCTATGCCGCAGGGAGGAATGGCAAAAGCCAAATTCCTGTCAAAAATCCAATCGCTTCATATCGAAGATTGGGACAGAAAATACAGAAATTGATGACTATAAAAACAAAAAAATAACTGAATACTATTTCAACTCGCAGCAGACAAAAACATACCGCATTTTCTATTACCTTTCTCTCCCGTCTTGCATGATTTCATGTTCCCAGCAACATAAAAAATGCGTTGTACTGTCTGTACACTCCTCTTTTTTGATTTCCACGATAGAGGGGTTGTACATTAGCGGTTGGCATGATACTATGTAAAAGAGAAATGTTTTCAAAATATTGAGGAGGGGTATATCATGTTGCGATTTACGGCGTATGGGAAGCCCCATGCAGCCAGTATCCGGGCTCGTGAAATCTTGCGATATATCGGGCCCGGCATTTTAATTACCGTTGGCTTTATTGACCCGGGAAATTGGGCGTCCAACCTGGCTGCTGGTGCAGAATACGGCAGCGTATTGCTATGGATGGTCACATTATCTACAATCATGTTGATTTTACTGCAGCACAATGCCGCCCATTTGGGAATTGTAACCGGCCTGTGCCTTTCAGAAGCAGCCACCCGGTATCTGCCCCACTGGCTGTCACGGCCTATTTTGGCTTCGGCCATGGCGGCATCTGTCGCTACAGCACTGGCAGAAATACTGGGCGGTGCCATTGCCCTGCAAATCTTGTTTGGTCTGCCGTTATGGCTGGGTTCGATAGGAACGGCTGTGCTTTGCGCAGTGCTGCTGCGCACCAATTCCTATCATAAAACAGAAAAAATAATCATCGGCTTCGTATCGATTATCGGTTTTGCCTTTTTGTTTGAACTAAGCATCGTTCCTATCGACTGGGGCCAGGCCGCGGCAGGCTGGGTCGTACCGTCGTTTCCTTCGGGGTCGCTGGTCATCATTATGAGCGTATTGGGAGCCGTCGTCATGCCGCACAATTTATTTCTGCATTCTGAAATCATTCAGTCTCGGCAATGGCATCTGACCGATGAAAAAACAATACAAAAACAGCTCAACTTCGAATTTTTGGATACGATTTTCTCCATGGGCATCGGTTGGGCCATCAACAGTGCCATGATACTGGTAGCGACTTCTGTCTTTTTTACGCATCAGCTGGAAGTTACCGACCTAGCGCAGGCAGCGAACTTGCTGCAGCCACTGCTGGGACATAGCGCAGCTGTAATCTTTGCCGCTGCGCTGCTCGTATCCGGCATTTCTTCTACCGCGACCTGCGGCATCGCCAGCGGCAGTATCTTCTCCGGTATCTTTGGCGAAACCTATGACATCCAGGACTATCATTCGTGGCATGGCGTACTTCTCACGTATTTTCTTGCCGTCCTTATTATTTTCTTCATTGCCGACCCATTTATGGGGCTGGTTTATTCTCAAATGCTACTCAGCATGCAGCTGCCGATTACCATTGCCCTTCTGATTTATCTCACATCGTCTCGGACTATCATGGGAAAATTTGCCAATACACGGCGCATGAAATGCATTTTAATCGGTATCGGCATCCTTGTCGCCGCGCTGAACATCGCCTTGCTGAAAGATATGCTCTTTGCATAATCATAAAAAAAGACTGCCACATGAAAAAATTCATCATGGACAGTCTTCTTTTTTTGCTACTCTGTCATCCGGATTCTAAAAAAGGACTTGCCGTTTGCGGCAAGCCCCTTACCTATCATACATTTTCCTGCGCAACCGTGCCAAAAATCAAATCATACAGTGTAATCGTCGAAAAGTATGCAGCTAAATGATCTTGTATGTACTTCAAAGAGTTGTGAATGCTGCAGTCCTTCATTTTTTCGCGATACGGACAGGAATAATCTCCATCAAGACAGCTGTTCATCATATTTTCCCTATCCATGACATGAATTAAATCCATCAAGGTAATTTGATGTAAATCACTGACTAACCGGCAGCCGCCCTGTGCGCCGCGAATAATTTCAATATAGCCGGCGCGTTCCAGTTTTTTGGATATTTTATACGCAAACTGGCGCGGAATCGATTGTTCATCGCTGATTTCCCGAATATTTTTTAACCGCAGGTTGAGCAATGAACGCAAAATACGAATAGCATAGTCTGTTTCTCTTGTAATAATCACGATAAATCCCCTTTAACTGTAATTATTGTTCCCTGTACTTCCCTAACATCCATCTAGTTTGGTTTAAATTTACAAAAAAAAAGTATTTTCGCCTTCTTTCTCCTCATGTTTTGCAGTAATATCATCTATTTACTATTATACACAATATTTGATTATTTTCCATCTTTTTTTATGAATATTGTAAACCTTTTTGAATTTTTAATCTTAACAACCTATTTTTCCCTGCAGATGCCCGCATATCCACACAGTTTCTTATCGATTTCGCAAAAATCGCTTATACAACTGCCGTTAGTGCCTCTTTCTTTTTCTTCTGCGCCGTTCCTCTTGCATGACGCTATAAAAACTTATATAATTAATACTTGTATGTACTAGGTTTGAATATAAATGAGGTGGAATATGTCTTTAGTTGATGAAGTAAATAATCGTCGCACCTTTGCCATCATTTCCCATCCGGATGCTGGTAAAACGACATTGACAGAAAAGTTATTATTATACGGCGGCGCCATTCATCTGGCTGGTTCCGTAAAAGCCAGAAAAACCGCTAAACACGCCGTTTCTGACTGGATGGAAATTGAAAAGCAGCGCGGTATTTCTGTAACAAGTTCTGTTCTCCAGTTTGACTATGAAGGACATCATATCAACATCCTCGACACACCGGGCCATCAGGACTTCAGTGAAGATACGTACCGCACGCTGATGGCCGCAGACAGTGCCGTCATGCTGATTGACGTAGCCAAAGGTGTCGAAGCGCAGACGAAAAAATTATTCAAAGTTTGTAAAGACAGGGGTATTCCTATTTTCACGTTTGTCAATAAAATCGACCACTTCGGCCGCAATCCTTTTGATTTGATGGATGAAATCGAACACGTTCTGGGCATCCACGCCTACCCGATGAACTGGCCTATCGGCATCAACGGCAACTATCAGGGCATTTATGACCGCACGGCAGCTTCTATCGAGCTGTTTGAAAAAGATACGTCGCACGGCCAGCGCAAACTGGCTTCTACCAAAGGCTCTGCCGATGACCCGGCCTTTAAAGAACTCCTCGATGAAGACGTACACCAGTCCTTGATTGATGACATCGAGCTGCTGGACATGGCCGGCGATGAATTTGACATGGAAAAAGTCAAACGCGGCGAATTGACGCCGATGTTCTTCGGCTCTGCCATGACCAATTTCGGCGTTAAACCGTTTTTGGAAGAATTTCTGCGCATGGCGCCCAAGCCGCAGCCGCGCCGCAGCCTGGAAGGCATCATCGACCCGACATCGGAACAGTTTACATCCTTTGTCTTCAAAATCCAGGCCAACATGAATCCCCAGCACCACGACCGCGTCGTCTTCATGCGCATCTGCTCCGGCAAGTTTGAAAAAGGCATGACCGTCACGCACCGGCAGTCCGGAAAAACGCTGCGCCTCATGCAGCCCCAGCAGTTTTTGGCTACAGAACGCACGATTGTCGAAGATGCCTATCCCGGCGACATCATCGGCGTGTTTGACAACGGTACTATGGGGGTCGGCGATACGCTGTTTTCCGGGAAAAAGAAAGTCACCTTCAAAGATTTCCCTACGTTCCCGCCGGAACTCTTTGCCCGTATCCGTGCCAAAGATTCCATGAAGAGAAAACAATTCCTCAAAGGCATGACCCAGCTCGCACAGGAAGGGGCTGTCCAGATTTACGAAAACCTCGGCTCCATGGAAAGCTACATCGTCGGTGCCGTCGGCCAGCTGCAGTTTGAAGTGCTGGAATACCGTCTCAAACATGAATACGGCGTAGACTTGGAAATCAACAACCTTCCCTATACGGTCGCACGCTGGATTCAAAGCAACGGACACGATTATAAAGAATTAAAAAATATCGACAGCGCAATGATTGTCAAAGACCACAAACAGCGCGTCGTTCTCTTGATTGCCAACGAATGGCAGACCAACTGGATTGTCGAACGCAACCCGGATTTCACGTTCTGCACGACACCGGACGAATTGGCAATCGACGACACAGACGAAGATTAATTATACTGTCTATACTAAAAAAGATTGTTCTCCACGATGTATATCATGGGGAGCAATCTTTTTTGTCTCTTTTTTGTTTTTTCGTATATACAAAAGCTTTGCCATGCAAAAAAACTGCCGCATGATATACATACGGCAGTTTGAATGTAAGGATATACGGAATTAGCGAATGGATACGTCTTCGCCGGCGAGGATTTTCTTCATCGTCCGTGCCGGGCACATTTTACCGCACATGGTGCAGGTGCCTTCGCATTCCGGTTTGCTGGATTCGTAGTAACGGCGTGCTTTTTCCGGATCGATAGACAAGGAAATCATCTTGTCAAAATCTACATCGACACGCGCTTTGCTCATTGCGTCATCCCATTCCTGCGCACCCGGGATGCCTTTAGCCAAGTCGGCAGCATGGGCAGCGATGCGGGCAGCAATAATCCCTTCTTTGACATCGTCAACATCAGGGAGACGGAGATGTTCTGCCGGTGTAACATAGCAGAGGAAATCTGCGCCGCAGGAGCCGGCAATTGCTCCGCCGATAGCACTGGTAATATGGTCATAGCCCGGTGCAATATCTGTAACCAATGGCCCCAATACATAGAACGGTGCGCCATGGCAGAGACGTTTTTCAATCTTCATATTGGCAGCGATTTCTGTCAAAACCATATGGCCCGGGCCTTCGATCATGACTTGTACATTGTGTTCCCAAGCCCGTTTGGTCAATTCGCCAAGCGTAATCAGTTCTTCAATCTGAGCTGCGTCTGTCGAGTCATGCGTACAGCCAGGACGGCAGGCATCGCCAAGGCTCAGCGTAACATCATATTTTTCACAGATGTCCAGCAAACGGTCATACTGTTCATAAAACGGATTTTCCTGATTGTTCATTTCCATCCAAGCAAACAACAAGGAACCACCGCGGGATACGACGTTGGTCAGACGCGGGTTGCGTTTGATGCGTTCTGCTGTTTTGCGGTTCATGCCGCAGTGAATCGTCATGAAATCTACGCCGTCTTCAGCGTGCTGTTCGACGACAGAGAAAAATTCATCGGCTGTAATATCTTTCAGATCTTTGTCCAGCATGCCAACAGCATCATACATCGGAACCGTGCCAATCATGGCCGTAGACATACCAACGAGTTTGCGGCGGAATTCCCGCGTTTTGCCAAAGTTGCTCAAGTCCATGATGGCTTCAGCTTTCATGTTGATAGCATTCTGTACTTTTTCCAATTCTTCTTCGTGGTTGTTGTGTTCCGGAGAAACGCCGAGATTGACGTTAATTTTGGTACGGCAGTCCTGGCCGACAGCTTCCGGAGACAAGCTGGTGTGCAGTTTGTTGGCAGGAATAGCTACTTTGCCTTCTGCAATAAGCTGCATCAATTTTTCCATCGGCATTTTTTCTTTTTCTGCGACAATCTTCATCTGCGGCGTAACAATCCCTTTACGGGCAGCATCCATCTGTGTAGTGTAATCCATGAGTAAAATCCTCCTAACCATAAAAAACCAATAGCATCAAAAAGAACATAAAAAAAGCTCACCTATGCAGGCAAGCTTTATGCACTGTCAGCTTCCCTACGTCGGCATTATCCGAATCAGGTAAAAAAGGGACTAGTGCCAATCCAAACACTATCTCAGCCATACAGCGCCCCTAGCTTTATATTCTCTTTATGTCCATTATAGTACATATTGCGTCACAATGCAACTCATACGCCCCATACGGGAACAGGGTTGTAACATCATGCGTTTGGCATCATGTACCCTGCTCTTTCCCTAAACGTTTTTTGTTTAATTCGTGTGAACAGCCCCGTTGTTTTACGGCTGTATCGTATGTCCGGCTTTTGCCAATACTTGCAGGGCCTGGTCTATATTTTCCTTCTTGACCAAAATATAGTCCGTGTTATACGTAGACACAGCAAAAATACCAATACCGGCCTCTGCCAGCAGCGTCGTAATGCCTGACAAAATCCCAATCAGTGAAAAATCCAACACCCCTTCCAGCCGAAAAGCACGCCAGCCATCATCCCGTGCCAGCGTTTTTGCGGGGACATCCCGCGTCGCACAAACCAGCGAATGTTCCTCGTCCGTCTTACCTAGAAAACAATACGCTGCCTCCAGATTAACACCCGTATAATCCGCTACCTTGCAAATACTAAAGTCTTCATCAACCCGTTTGATGTTCATCCATTCCACCTCACTTCTTTTCGTTTTATTATACCATGCCAAGGCAAAGAAGTTCCAGGATTATTGCCGTAATCCTGAAACTTCTTTCTTACCTATGAGGACGGCAACTCCCTTGCAACGGCTTGGAATACATGCTTCACAGGTATCTTGAAATGAGATGTGCCATGGGTATTCCCATACGTGCAATACTTAATAAAATGAGATTGAAATACCATATTACCTTTGCTATAATGAACACAAGTGAGCACAGGGGGTGAAAAAGTGGCAAATGATGATTACCGTATCAATGTACGTATACCGCAAGAATTACGAGTACGTTTTCAACGTCTTTTAGATGAACGCAATATGGTAGCAAGTAAGCTCATTCGTTCATACATTGAGAAATGGGTAGAAAAGCGTGAACAGGAAGAGAAAGAAAAGGGTATATAAAGCTACTCTTTTTATCCTAAAACGTAAGCAAAAAAGTGTATGCATATCTCTGTGTAATTGTTGCAAAAACAACTGAATAAAGCAATATATTTTTAGTTAACTGAAGACACAAGAGAAATTTTCTTTCTTGTGTCTTTTTTTGATAAGGCTATCATGTTATAGCCTTTTTTATGTTAAATATTCTTTTTCTAACGGGTCTTTAACTACCGGCGAGTTATATACGTCAAATGGGTCAATATCAATACACTGCGTCGCATCATGCTTCCCAGTTAAGTCCCATGCAATAGTCCCATTCAACACGGTTAAGCATTTACGAAAAATATTTAAATCAGCTATTTTTTTTAACACTCCACTTTTTTGAATTAGTGGAAATGCATCATACGTATGTACAGTTCCGTCATTAAAATACACGAATAACTGATAGCCGTTACCAGGAACGACTTGTAAAACTTCCGGAATAAAATCCATGCAAATCATCCCTTTCTCATAGGTGGTACTGGTTCAGGTTCTTTTTCATCTTTAACTAGTTCCCCAAAAACGATTGTTAATTGTCTACTTGGCAAAAATCTCTAAACACCATACGCATGAATACGTCTGCCAATACTATAATTAACGGCTGCGGTGTTTTTCTCTAAGGCGGTAAATCTCAAGTATTTTTCTTGCCCGTATTTGTACGCATTGCGCCATTCTTTTTAACGTTGCATCGGCAATATTGTAACGCGGATGTTTTTTGAACGTAAAACCTGTCAGTTTTCGTAAGGCGTCTATATGCCGTCGTTCTGTAAACAATTCTGCGGCAAGATCAAAACTCAAGAATAAGCCGCTGCTTCCCGGCCCGTCTAAATATCTTGCAACGTTTTCTAAATCAGAATTCCCTGCATTATATAACAACGACAACCCATTATCAAAAATAGGCGCAGGTTTGATAAAGTCTCCCGTATTGTTGTCTACCAAATAGCCAAAATTCCCAAGATGGCGGTCCGTATTGCAAATCACAGCATCAAAAAGCATTACATCGGCATACTCTTTCTTTCCAAAAACTTCAGCCAGTCTTCTTTGCACCATAATATTGCTTAATTCTTCTTTCTGCGGATGTATCCCTTTTTTTTCAAAAAAAGTAGCGGCACTGCAAAAACCGACATCTTCCGTAGTAAACAAATCACAGGTGCAAACGATTTCCCTTTTGCCGTTTCTGTGTTTAAATTCTGATAAATCGTAATCGATATGGTCAAATCCCATAGCTGCTGCTACTTGAGCCGCATAAAATTCAATCGTAGCCTGGCTTCGCCCATCAGTACGAGGGAAAAAATCGTCCCCTTTCATCAAATAAATCTGACTGCCGTTTCTTCGCCAACATTTTTTCAACGCTCCGGAAGACGTAAATTCCGGGCTGGTAATCAGCCCTGTAACTTTATGGCTGTAGCCGGTAAAGGCCACATAAGCCAGTCTTTCGTCAAAGGGATGCTTATACAAGTTGCACGCATCCCAGGTTTGCTGTGTATTGTTTGAAATCCAAAAAGCGTCATTTAAAGAAAGGCCGTATGTTACATCAATATATTTCAGTGGATTTCTGCCGTCGTCTATAGCAGACATAATTTCATTAATAAACTGCCGGTTTTTAGGCGCTTTTCGTTTTATAATCCAATTCAGCAACACCGTTGGGTCGGCTGGATTTGATAAATTTTTAGGAAATAAACGGCTGTTTTCCGTAAAAACATGATTGATTTGCAGCCGGTAGCTTTCATTGGGCGTAATTACCGTTGTTTCTGTTTCTTTTAACAGGGAAAAATCAATCAAAGGAATATCTTTGCTTTTTAGCGTATAATCTATTTTATCTATTTGCTGTACAGCCATATACGACCCTCCTTTGCTATCATCTTGCATTCCGTTGAAAAATTCTTGTATTATATTGTGTTTTTCCTTTTTTTACTCTAACATGGTAACGACTGTTGTTTTAAGACAAATACCCGTATCTATTAGTCATCCGCTCTTCTTGCCTGTGATTTGCTATGATTTCATTATTTATTAATTTGATATTCATACCCCTATTGACACATATTTTATTTTATTTTATACTTAACATAATAATTACATATCAAAATTAAATATTGATGTGCCAACTACTTTATTCTCGCTAACTATGTATCTGTTTTGCAATACGTTCATTAACAATGTTCATTATTAGAACAGTCTCTACTGTTCAATTTGTAGTAGCCTGTTTTTTCTTCATCGTGTATAATAGAAAATACCTGTAAAATGGGGTATGAGTTGTAGTTCCCTATTATTTCTCGCTAAGGTATAATATGATTCTATTATACTACAATAAAAGTAATAAAAGTGCATATTAAAGTGTATATTGTATTTTTCTATTATTTCTCGCTAGGGTATAATCGGCACGCTGTGTTTCATTAGCCATATATCGTTGTAGTTCCCTATTATTTCTCGCTAGGGTATAATCGCGTTAATTTGCTGATACAAATCAGGCGCGTTGTAGTTCCCTATTATTTCTCGCTAGGGTATAATTTGCCGGTATCAACTAAGACGTTTTCCGGGGTTGTAGTTCCCTATTATTTCTCGCTAGGGTATAATATACCTTCTCAAAAGCCTTGAATTTACTCACTTCAGGGCTTTTTGTTTATCCAAAATTGAACTTTCAAACACGAAAAAAGCTGTCCTAAGGCAGCTTTTTTTCATAAAATGATAACGGTATTTTCTTTTTTGTTCTCGTCTACATCGGGTATCTTCTGACCGCAAAGAATCTGCATCGCTTCAAACTGCCGTTCTGTAATAACAAACATGCGTACTGAACCGCTGTGCGGCAGATGCTGCTGCAGCCGCAGTTTGTGTTTTTCTACGGCCTCCAACCCGTTGCAAATACGGACATAGACCGAAAACTGTATCATGTAGTAGCCATCGTGGAGCAGGAACTGGCGAAAACGGGATGCCGCCTTTCTATCGTCCGGCTCCGTTACCGGTAAGTCAAACATTACTAACAGCCGCATATACTTACTCATATGCATGAATTTGCCATGCCATCAGTTCCGGCAGCACGAGCTGCTGCGCCGTACCGGTAAAACACCGCAGCAAGCTCTGCACCGTTCGTTCGATGGCATAATGAACGCTGTGGACTTCGCCTTTTGAGCGTATATTGCCGTTCAAAAGCTGCACCAACCCCTGCCGCACTGCTAACGTCAGCTCATCTGCTGCTTCATCGGCGTGGGCTGCAGTATACAAATCGACAAGGGGTCGAAACGGCTCTATCAAATCATCCGCTAAGTTAAACGCATTCATCTCGTTATGATGGAAAAGCCCCAGACAAGGTTCCAAACCATAGACTGCCAAATAGCGGGCAATGGCACTGCGGATGACAGCATAGCCGTAATTCAGCATGCCGTTGCGGATGCTGTCTTCATGCCGTGAAAATGTCTTGCCAAAGAGTGTCTTGAAATAAATCGCTGCTGCCACGGCTTCTATGTTTTTACTGTCGCCGGAAGTTACTTTTTCTGCAAGTCTTGTAACTGTATCCGGTTTCCCTGTCAGCTGCAGACACTTGCCTTGATTGCAAATTTCTGCTGCACGATTTGCTGCCAAAGTCGTTTGAGCCGCGGCTTGGACTGCTGCATTTGCAGACGAATCATTTTCAGCCGCCGGGCATTGGCCGCAAACGGCAGGACCATCGCCACGGGCATCCGTTTGCCGTCGCAAAGGACGACGGCTGAGCCATTTTCTGCCAAACTGACAAGACTCTGGGCAGATACATTCATTTGTGGATTGGCAAGAAGAAGCATGTTGATGTCTTCAATCGGTATATGGTGTTCTTCTTCACTCCGTACATACAGTTGCCTGTTTTTCTGATAGATACGCGCACTGCTTTCAATCATCATGTTTTGATACATACCGTTCACCTCCACGGTGTGAAACTAGTAGCGAAATGGCATTCGTTTTTCTTTTTTGACTTTGTGAACGTTTCCCAATACATCGACAACATATTTTTCTAAAGAAACAAGTGTCTTTATCCCTAAGCCACGTACCACATATGTATTATCGTGATTTTCTGCCATAAATGCACCATTTGCTATATCACATCCTTTATAATACAGCAGGGCTTCTTTTAAATCAGTTGGCGGCACTATCGTACAATTCGTTTGCGCTTTAGTTTTTAATTCTTTCTTTCTCTTTACATAAATCAAATCATTAGGATACAAAGAAAAGAGAAAATCTCTATCATCCATTTCTTTCCATTCCGCATAGGAAGTATTCGCTACAACAGCCTTATTAGGAAGACGCTTTTTAACCGTATCTGCCACGTAAATAGGAACCATATAATACCGCAGTTTTCCCTTTTCTTCGACACCGAATACATCGGTCCGTACCATAGCGCCATTTTTGGCCATACCTTTCTTTTGATAAACAGGTACATTCAAGTTGGTTTTTTCCATAATTTTTACTTTTTTGACCAAAGGTCCCTGTTTACCGTCTGCCGTCGGTTTGTAAAATGGTTCGTCAAAGGCTTTGCTTCCTTTACCGTCATGCGCTTCTAAGCGGGCTTTCAGCGCACGATATAACAGTACATCGCTTTCTTTATTATAGTATCCTTCAATTTCTCCATCTTTTCCCAGTTTCAAATCAGAAAGCTTCGTTTTGATGATACTATAACCTTCTTCTCGTAATTTGGAACTTTTTATGGTTTCTTCATGAGCTTGTCCCGTAACTTTATGATTGGGCATGCGGGATACAAACGGTGTTTGAATTTCTTCTTTGTTTCCATAGGTGGATAGATGCAGTGCTTGTATGGCTTCTGCTGCATGGTCACTAACGCGGGCTTCCAGCTCGCTGCGGAAACACGGCCAGGGTTCGGGGAACGGTGCCAATTTGTGCCGCCGTCGTGTCTGCGGCAGTATTTCACCTGTACGAGTATCAATCATATTACCCTGATCATCTGAGACAATATGCAACTCCCGCATTTTGCTGTAGCGAGTAATTTTTTGAATGATACCTTCTGTCACAGCCGCAATGATGACCGCATCGACAGCATGATGCAAGTCCCCATTGGCTCTGATTTTGGGAATACCCAAACGCTTGCGCACATATGACGTAACAGCGCCATTGACAGCCAAAATACGTTTTTTCCGTTTTGTACATCCCGGCGTTAATTTCACCGTATCTTCCAGATAATTAAGCAAAAACCGGCTGATATACCGCGTATCATTCAGATGTCTATTTCTCCAGTCTGATTCTTTATCTGCCGTATAGGATTCAAGCAGCAGATTATCCCGCTTGCGGTAATCTCGTATGTTGGCTTTGACCCATGTGACAAAGGCATCACGGCGGGCAGGCTTGTCTTGCAAATATTCCATAGGCGTCCGGTTGCCCTTCTGCCGGTTTTCTGCCGTCAGAACCACGACTTTGTTGTGATAGCTGTCATCCATGGAACGACTGTATGGGATGATATGATCTACTTCCGCATAATCCGGCTCATGCATAAATCGGGACAAATCAAACGCCTGCAACGAATATGCACATCTGCCGTTTTGCTGTTGATACAGCTTAAACTTGACAATCTCCTGACCTGTCGGCTGCAAGATGCCAAACTCACATTTTAAATACTCTTTGATTTTTTCATTTTGCGCTTGATTGTCATCCATAGATTTTTTCATTTTTTGTCGGTCCGCATAGCTTCTAGCCATATCACGTGCCAATTCGATATGAATCTCTACAGGGGCACAGCCGTATTTTTCTTGGACGGCTTTGACCACTTTCAAGGTTTGGCTAACAGCCCGCTTAACGACAGGGTTAGGAATATCCTGCGGATCTGATACTGCCGCCTGCAATGTATAGCCAGCCGCTGCACATGCGTCTGTGTATACCATGCCTTGTTCCAAAAAAGGCAGTAATTTGTAGCAGGCTTTGGCAGAAACATGACCAAATTTGCTGAACGGCTTTAAGCGGCTGAGAAGGGCGTTTTTATCTTCTTCCGCTATTTGATGCGCATCCAGATACCGTGCGATAGATGCATCGTTTTTATAGACGGAAAACGCATAGGCAATGGCATCGATTTGTTCATGAGACAGTTCGGTAATTCGATTTTTGTGAACTGCATCCAAGGCTTTACGCAGTGTATGATATGGCTTGACCCAAGAGAATTTCTGCTTTTTTTCTATGTCTTCGATAGGACTATCCGGCCGATAGGGCACATCTTTAAAACGAGCTTCTGTCGGCAGAGACAGCTTTTTGCGAATGTCTTTATACGTAATGGCTTCTTTTTCCCATGCCCAGTCATAGAGAGTCTGCCGTTCTTGTGAAGACAACGTATGATATTCACCAGTCGTCTGATAGCGCAGATTGTTGATTTTTTGCCAAAGATTAAACGCCATAAAGGCAAAAGAAGCTTTGGGTGCTCGTTTTTCCTTTGTTTTGGTTTCCAGAGAACAAAAACCTATCATTTTTTCAATCTGATTGCCGCTGTAAGGGCCGCATGCCGGGCCTTCATCAAAATTTCGCTGTGACGAAAAAATCTGGATATATTCGTCTTCTAATGCATCTGCCGCAAAATCATTTTGAAAGGTACGCTGTACGGCATACAATTTTTTTATTTCATCCTGCAGCATCTGACGGCTGACCGTAAGCAAATGAGAATCTCCTTTATTTCGTTTATGATTTCGAAATGTCTCATCATCGCACAACATTTCGCCGACTGTCTGATAGTTTTTCAGTAATTCTGCGTTTGCTTGAATGGCTTTCAGCATTTCACCGTCTTCTGCATTGGCAGCAGCTGCCGCTTTGCGGTTGGATTTAAATCCCCGGTGCTTTGCTAAATAAATGAGAATTTTGGCCCATTCTTTCGGTGTCAGGGAACGATACAGTCCTTCTTTTCGCAGCGTTACGATATCAGAAGGTGTCGTATATAAAGACTGCAGTTCGTCACGAGTCAAAATCCCCTGGCGAACCAAATATTTTTTGACGCGGGCAATGCGAAAACGGCGGCGGCGCAGCCGACGACGGGCACCGCGTGCTGTACGCCGGGGTGCTGCCAACGATTCCCCCGTCTTGGGAACTTCAGCCCGTTCAAAAATACGGGAACCCAAATCTAAAATACGCACGGGGTCATCTTGTGTATCCAATGCCAAAGCGGCCCAGCCAACGGAAGCAATTCCAATGTCTAATCCTAATACATAATGCATAACACTATAACTCCTTTCATACTGTTTTTTCTATCATCTTCTTTGTATGTCAACAAATTTTCAGCTAATTACCGCTGTAAATATTTAGCCATATATATAGATAACGGCGCATCACAAATGTGATGCGCCGTTAGAGCTTTGCGGTACCAGCACTCCTGCTGGACCTTATTGTAGTAACCTATTAACCTCTCGCTAAAGTATAATAAGTATAATTTTATTATACTAGACATAAATGCATAAGTCAACCCCAGCTATTGCTGCCACATTTTCTGTTGCTGTCAAATGACCTGCAGCGTTCTGCTGGGTGGACAGACAGAGGTTGGCGTCGTTACTGTTTCATCAATCCTTTTTCCACCAAAAAATCAGACAGCATATCTGCTGTCGTTGCTGTGATTTTGATGCAGTGTTTGCGGTATTCCGGCGTGCCGAAGCTCAGTGTGTTGAGAGCGCGGCAGCAGGTAGCGCCGAAGTGTTTTTTGAAACGGTCGTGAAATTCGCTGGTATATTGATAGACGTCCGGCAGTGGCTTTTCTTCCGGGTCCAGACGGCCTACGAGGGCGCTGATAATCAAAGCCGAGCCTGTCAATGCGCCGCAGGCACAGCCGGAACGGCCAATGCCGCCGCCGAGTCCGCAGGCCATACGGATTGCGATGTCCGGCAGCTGCAAATCCAGACAGTCATTAAATGTTTTGACAATTGATTCTACACAGTTGTTTCCTTTCAAATGATATTGTTCTGCTAATTGGTATGCTTTTTCCATGATGCAGTTCCTCCTCTTTCGTTTTTATATAGTTGACATATGTCGATTATAAGCGTATTTCAATACGTTGTCAATGTACGAAAAATGGATTGCTGCATCAACGCACAGACGCTTTGATGTGCAATCCACGGTATTGTTTTTTATTATTTATCTATCTGCCAAGCCTTTGTATATCTCCGTAAGAATTTGCGACGTGATATCATACGCCGTCGCTTTGACTGCCCGCGTCGGCATGACCAGTTTCACATAGGCTGCCAATTCTTCTGCTGTCAAGGGAACCGTTTCCGGTATGAGGTCTTTCAGCAGTGCGGCAAAATCATCTTGGCCGGATACTTCGAGGATTTCCCAAATCTTTTCGACTTTGTCCGGCATCGTTTCTGCCATGAGCTTCGTATAAAACGGCAGGAGCATGCCGTTGGCGCGGCCGTGAGCAAAGCCTTTATAATAGGTCAGCGGATAGCCCATGCCGTGAACCAATGTCGTGCCGGACTGGGAAATGACGATGCCTGCCAGCGTCGAGCCATACATGAGGTCTTCCCGTACGTCATAGGAAATGGGGCCTTTCAAGTCGGTAAGATGCATGCTCAGAAAACGCATGGCTTCTTCTGCCCAGACATCGCTGATAGGCGTAGCGTTTTGAGATGTATAGCCTTCGATGGCATGCGCCAAGGTATCAATGGTCGTATCAATCGTCACGGTTTCGGATACGCTCATCGTATAGGCTGGGTCTGCCAGGGAAACGGTCGGGAAAATCAACGGCGTGGAAACAGACTGCTTGGTCCCGGCTGCTGGGTTGGTCAGAACAGCGTATTTGGTCACTTCACTGCCTGTACCGGCTGTCGTCGGCACAATGACAATCGGCAGTGGCTTTTGGTACGGTCCGGTAAACAGCTGGGTATCGTCCAAGTCATTCGTACAGAGCAGGGCAATGACTTTGGCTGCATCCATCGGCGAGCCGCCGCCAATACCGATGACAAAGTCTGCATGTTCGGCTTTGCCCAAGGCGGCGCCTTTACGTACCGTCGCCACAGAGGGGTTGTTTTCTACTTCATCAAAGACAGTCCAAGCAATGCCTTCTTTATCCAGCTGGTCGGTGACTGCCTGCTGTGAGCCGTTTATTTTGGCAGAATGCCGTCCTGTAACCAGCAGCGCTTTTTTGCCAAAGGCAGACCAGATCGCTCCGGCATGCGCAATACAGTCACGGCCAAAATACAATTTCGTGGGCATTTCATAGATAAACATAGTCAGTCCTCCTTCTGCAGGTGTTTGTGTTTTTGTCCTAACGCGGCATACTCTTCGGTTTGTCGGTATACGTCCGCTGCTTCTTCTTCCGTCAGGGAACGGACAATGTGAAACGGCGTGCCGTATACCATAGAGCGCGGCGGAATGGTTTTGTGCTGCGTGACAACCGTCCCGGCACCAATGATGGTTTCATCGCCGACAGTCGTATAGTTCATGAGGATAGACCCCATGCCAATCAGACAGCCTTTGCCAATCGTTTGACAGTGGACAACGGTGTTGTGTCCAATCAAGGTATAGTCGCCAATCGTCACCGGCTGGTCCGGTTCCGTATGAATGGTACAATTATCCTGAATACTGACATGACTGCCGATGGTGATGCTGTTTTCATCTCCGCGTATGACAGCATTGGGCCAAATGTTGGCGTTTGCGCCAATCGTTACCTTGCCGATAATGACTGCGGATTCAGCAATATACGCCGTCGGGTCAATCTGGGGCAGCTGCCCTTCAAATGGTAAAATCTGTGCCATCAAAGATACCTCCCTAGTATGTATGATACGCTGACCTCTATCATGCGTCCCTCGTATAGATACGGTTTTTATTTTGCCAGCAAATCCGTCCATGCATCGGCAACACGGGCAAATTCTTCCAAGCTCATCGTTTCGCCGCGGCGGCTGCCGTCTATCTGGCTGCGTGCCAATATATCTGCAATCTGTTCTTTGGAAAGGCCGGCTGATTTCAGCGTATTGGCAAAAGTCTTGCGGCGCTGGGAAAAGGCCGTTTTGACGACCGTAAAGAACCGTTTTTCTTCTTTGACCTGTACAGGCGGTTTGCTGCGCACGTCCATGGCCACGACGGCAGAGGTAACTTCCGGTGCCGGCATAAAGCTTCTGGGAGAGATTTCAAAGAGCATTTCCGGCTGTGTATAATACTGTACAGCAACGGACAAGGCCCCGTAAATCTTGTGTCCCGGTACGGCTGTCATGCGTTCAGCGACTTCTTTTTGCACCATGACGACGATTTTTTCGATAGGCAGTTTTTGTTCGAGGAGCTTCATGATAATCGGCGTCGTAATATAGTACGGCAAGTTGGCGCAGACTTTAAACGGCCGGTGATGCATGACTTCCGGTATATCAATGCGCATAATGTCGCCATGAACAATCCGTACATTGTCATAGTGTTCCAGCGTTTTGTCGAGAACCGGAAGCAAATGGTCATCCAGTTCGACAGCCGTAACGTCTGCGCCGGTTTCAGCCAATGCCTGCGTCAGCGTCCCAATGCCCGGTCCGATTTCCAATACCGGTTCTCCTTCGTGCAGGTCCGCCGCATCTGCAATGTCATCGACGACGGCGCGGCGAATCAAAAAGTTTTGTCCCAGCTTTTTGTTCATGCGCAGGCCAAAACGGTTGACGACATAGCGGACTACGTCGGGACTGGACAAATTGACGAATTCTTTCATGGTTATTCCTCGCTTTCTACGGCTTGTAAGGCGTTATTCCATTCTTCCCGCGTCACGCCGTAATGGTTCAGCCGTTTCAAAAACTGTTTGGCGTTGCCGTAGCCAATACCGAGCACGGCCCCGACAGCGGCTCTGCGCTCTGCTGCATCAGCACTGCCATTGAGCCGATGCGCTGTCAAATCATTCATCGAGAACGTCGTTTCCGGCGAATACACGGCACAGCGCGTCTTTTCCAAGGCCAGGCGAATCGCTTCCGGCGATGCTTGTTCTACACCCAAATCGTTGTTGGCAATCGCGTCTTTGCGCGGGATAAAGGCATGTTTGGCATTCGGAAAGCGTTCGGTCAGATACTTGCGAATCTGTTCTCCTGCTCTGTCCGGGTCGGTCAGGATGATAATACCCCGTTTTTCATACGCACAGCGAATTTGTTCCATCGTATGTGGTTTGAGATTGAATCCATCTGTCGTAATCATATCGGCTTCGATATGGCTGGCACGAATGCGGGCGACATCGGAACGGCCTTCTACGACGAGTACTTCTTTGATCATTGCGCGTCTCCTTCTGCATGGTCGCTGATGTATTTGGCAGCACTGAGAATCGCCAATACGTTGTGTTCAAATACAATGCCGCCTTGGAGATAAATCATATAGGGGTCGCGAATCGGGCCGTCTGCAGACAGTTCGATAGAAGAGCCCTGTACAAAGTCGCCGGCTGCCATAATGATTTTATCGGCGTAGCCGGGCATGTCGTCCGGAATCGGCGTAACGTGCGCATCGACCGGTGAATACGACTGAATCCCCTGGCAAAACAGGCACATGTTCTTTTCATTTTCCAGATAAATCGTCTGAATCAAGTCATAGCGTGCTTCATCCGGCTGCGGCGATACCTTGAATCCCAGCTGTGAAAAAACGGCAGCCGCAAAAATAGCTCCTTTGATAGCCTGTGCTGTAACGTGCGGCGCCATAAAAAATCCCTGGAAAAAGAGACGATAGCCAGCTGCATAGGAGCCGAGTTCATCGCCCAGTCCCGGTGCCGTCAAATAATCGGCTGCGGCATGGACGAGTTCTTCTTTTCCGGCAATATAGCCGCCTGTCGGCGCAATACCGCCGCCGGGGTTTTTAATCAAAGAGCCGGCAATGATGTCTGCACCGGCTTCAATCGGTTCTTCTTCTGCTGCAAATTCGCCGTAGCAGTTATCGACAAAACAAATCGTCTGCGGGCTGACGGCTTTGACGGTTTGGATAATCGTGCGAATATCGGAAATCTTCAAAGACGCGCGCGTGCTGTAGCCGCGGGAACGCTGAATCAACACGAGTTTCGGTTGATTTTTCTGCACGGCATCCCGGATGCCTTCCAAGTCATAGGCATTGTCCTTCAGTGGTACTTCTTGGTACAGGACGCCTTTTTCTTTGAGGGAATGCGGGGTTTCATGGGCATAACCGATAACGCCCTGCATTGTGTCATACGGTGCCCCGATGAGGGACATCATCAAATCGCCCTGCTGCAGCAACGCCAGCAAAACGGTAGCCAGCGCATGCGTACCTGAAACAAAATGAGGCCGTACAATCGCTTTTTCTGCCTTAAACACGCGGGCAAACACTTCGTCTAACTTTTCCCGCCCCATGTCGCTGTAACCGTATCCGGACGTACCGGCAAACTGATACGATGAAATCTGGGCATCTTTATAGGCCTGCAGTACTTTTTCTGTATTATGAAGACAAATCGTATCAATGCGTTCAAACTGGCCGGCACAAGCAGCCATAGCTTTTTTTCTAATCGTTTCTATATCTATAGACAACACGTTCAGATCCTTTCTCTGGTAAACGGTATATGGTGTATCACATCAGCAGCCAACGCCTCTTCTGATGGATAGGTATTCTTTTCAAACCAATGAATGTACGGCATGCGGCGATACCATGTCAGCTGCCGCTTAGCAAAATGCCGCGTTCGTTTTTTTATTTGTTCTACAGCCAGTTCCAACGGCATCGTGCCTTGGAGATACGCTGCCAATTCCTGATAGCCGATCGCTTTCATGGCCTGACAGTCCGGAGAAATCCCTTGTGCCAGCAGCTGCCGGACTTCTTCTATCCAGCCGCTTTGCATCATGATGTCAATTCGCTTTTCGATGCGGGCATACAGGACATCCCGCGGCAGGGACAAGCCAATAACATAGGCCTGATATACAAGGCCGTCCGCTTTCGCTGCCCGGACAAACTGTCGGCCTTCTCCCATGTGAATCGCCGTCATCAGTCGAACCAGCCGATTCGTATTGGCCAATAGTTCATGCCAATCAGCCGGCTGCCAGCCAGTCTGTGCTTCGATATACGCTTTCAGCTTGTCTTCTGTCAGAGACTGTATCGTTTCTTTGGCTTTCTTCCTGGCGGCTTCATCGGCATGAGACGCGCCAAACTGGTAGCCTTCCAGCAGGGACTGGACATACAGCCCTGTACCGCCGACAAGAATAGGGATTTTTCCTCCCTTGTTTACTTTGCGAATGGCCGTATCTGCCATTTGGCAGAACCGCGCCGCAGAATACGGCTCTCCCGGTTCGGCAATGTCGATCAGATAATGCGTATACTGCTGCAGTTCTGCCGGCGTCGGCTTGGCCGTGCCAATGTTCATCTGCCGATAAATCTGGTAGGCATCGCCGGAAATCAGGTCTGTATGAAAGTATTCGGCCAAAGCAAAACTAAGCGCTGTTTTGCCGACGGCAGTCGGGCCGATAATTGCAATTACGTTTTCCATTCCGTTGCCTCCCCTTTGAGTACGCCATAAGCTACCCGGCTGTATTTGCCGCCGTACCGCTGCATCTGCGGAAAGGCGTTTTTCAGCCACTGCAGGGAGCGGTCTTTGATGACGACGCGGCGGCGCGCCTTTTTCAAAGCCAGCCGCACATCCTCGATGGTCAGGGCATCGTGATCCATAATCGGACGGACAGGCTGAAACTGACAGCTCGCCGTGACGGGATGCTGAAACATCGGGTCAAAATACAAGACATCATACGGCTGGGCCGCTTCATCCTGCAAATAGGTTCTAAAATCGCCCAGCGTCAGATGAATACGCCGCAGTGCTTGTGTCACATCTTCTTTTTCATGAACAAAATGCCGCGTGCCCCATTGCGTCACAGCTCCCAGCAAGGGAGAAATTTCCAACGCGTCAATGCGGGAACCTGGCGGCAGGGCAAAAGCTGCCGTAATGGTATCTGCTCCAAAACCACACGTACAATCTAAAAACGTCATGGGCTCCTCACTGCCAATGGCTTCCAGAAAATGGTCCCGCTGTCCCCGGCGTATATGCTGAATGCGAAGTTCTGCCATATTCAAGCTGAAAAAATGCGTTCCTTCCGGACGCACCAGCTGCGGGCCTTTGGACGTATATACCAAAAGCTGCCCGCCGTAAGCACGCGTCAGTTCTTCCATCGTTTGGCCGCGCCGCGGCACCCACTGTGCCCCTATTTCCGCTGCCCACGCTTGGGATTGGCTGATTAACTCTTCTTTGGCCTTTAAAGACGGCACTACATATAGTTTCATCATGTTCGTTTAAACAGCTTTGCCAATTCATCCGGCGTAAACCGCACGATAATGGGGCGGCCGTGCGGGCACACATACGGCTTTTCCGTGTGAAACAAATCTTCCAGCAGCTGTTTCATTTGCCGGATGTTTAGCGTATCTCCTGCCTTGACAGCACCATGGCACGACAAATACGCCAAAGAGCGGTGACGCAGCGTCGCTTTGTCCAAGCCGTTGTTTTCATGCAGGGCCTGACAAATATCCTGCAGGGAATCGGCAATATCGCTGGTCTGCAAATCGCAGGGAACTTCTTCGACGCGCAGCGTCGTCGGGCCGGCTTCTGAATAGGTATAGCCCAAATCTTCAAACACATCGCGCCGTTCCAATAAAAGGGTCATGTCTTCAGCATCGACTTCTACAAATTCGGCAGTCAGCAGCTGCTGGCTCGGCATTTTTTCTACCCGTTTGCAGAACATATCATAGCGGATGCGTTCGTGCGCAGCATGCTGGTCTACAATATACAAATCCTGTCCTTTTTTAGCAATAATGAAGCAGTCCGCCACTTCCCCCAAGGGAATAAAGACATCGTCATCACCGTCAAAGGTAATGACGGGTGCCTCTGCAGCCGGCACCGTTTCCCGTGCTTCCAACGCCTTAGCAAACGCGTCTGTCTGCCCTGTTTCAGTACGAGGCGTATAGACTGCATCTCTTGGCGAAACGGCGGTATGGCCACCTGTCTGATGCATCAGGGAAGGTTCGGTGCGGTACACCGGGGCCTGCCGTTCCTGCAGCGGCGGCAGCGATGCCGTATCCTTTCGTCCGGCTGCCCCATCTGGGACAAACGGCAGCGGAGCCTTGGGCGGCTGGCTGGGCGTATCAAACGGCAGAGACTGTGTTTCCATTGCCGTCTTGGGTGTGTCTTTTTGTTCCAATGCTTGTTCTTTTTCTTCTATGCGCGCGATTTTATACGCAGGCAGTTCGACTGTCGCAGCAATTTCTTCCGGCTTGTCCTGTGCTACCAGTGCCGTAATGATGCTGTGATAAATGGCTCTGTAAATGGCCTGTTCATCGGCAAACTTGATTTCTGTTTTGGACGGATGCACGTTGACATCTATCGTCGCCGGGTCTACATGAACATGCAGCATGACAAAGGGATAGCCCGATTTGGGCAGCATCGCATGATACGAGTTTTCAATGGCTTTAAACATGAGCGGATTATGGACAATGCGCTGATTGACAATGCAGGTCTGCCAAGCCCGTGTGCTTTTCAGTACTGACGGTTTGCCTACATAGCCTTCAATAAAAATGCCGTTGTCATCGTAAGAAATCGGAAAAATTTCTTTGGCCAGCGACGCGCCGTAAATGTTGGCAATTGTTTCTTTCAAGTCACCGCCGCCGCCCGTATGTACCGTCGTTCTGCCGTTATTGGTAAACGTAAAGGCGACAGCCGGCTCTGCCAGTGCCAGCTTGGTCAGCATTTCACTGATTTTAGCACTTTCTGTCCGTTCACTTTTCAAAAATTTCCGTCGTGCCGGTGTATTGTAAAATAAATCGCTGACTTCCATTGTCGTGCCGACGGGCGCGCCGACCTGGTCTTCTGCCGTAATGACGCCGCCGTCCAGCAAAAGATGCGTGGCAAACTCATCGTCCGGCCGCCGAGTCGTAATCTGCATATGAGAAACAGCAGCAATGCTCGGTACGGCTTCGCCGCGGAATCCTAGCGAGCTGATAGAAAAAATATCTTCGACCGAGCTGATTTTACTCGTCGCGTGGCGGATAATGCATTTATGTGCATCTTCGGCACTCATGCCGCATCCGTCATCGGTTACGCGCATGTACGACTGGCCGCCGTCGGCGATTTCTACTTCAATCGCCTTGGCTCCGGCATCAATCGCGTTTTCTATCAGCTCTTTGATGCACGAAGACGGCCGCTCTACGACTTCACCGGCAGCAATTTTGTTGCGCGTCGCTTCGTCCAAAACGTTGATAATCGAACTCACTGTATGCCACTCCCTTCTTTCGCTTCTTTCTGCAGTTCATATAAGAAAGAAATTGCTTCAATCGGCGTCATGCTGGATACGTCAATAGACAGCAGCTTATCGACAACAGGACTGGTAAACAAGCTGTCTGCAGCCGGAGCCGCTGTCTGCGGTGCCGCAGAGGCCGACGTAACAGTCGGTGTTCCCTGTGATTCCAGTTCAGCTAAAATCACATCGGCCCGCTTGAGCAGGCTTTCCGGCAGTCCGGCCAGTCTAGCGACATGCAGACCATAACTGCGGTCTGCTCCGCCGGGAATAATCCGCCGCAAAAACTTGATATTTTTGCCTCGTTCTTTGACAGCTACCGTATAGTTTTTGATTTTTTCCGACATGTTTGCCATATCCGTCAATTCATGATAATGCGTCGCAAAAAGCGTCATGGCGTGAATATGCTTCAAGCAGTATTCGATGACGGCCCGGGCAATCGACATCCCGTCAAAGGTACTCGTGCCGCGGCCGATTTCATCCAAAATCAATAAACTGCGGCTCGTCGCATGCTGCAAAATATACGATACTTCTTTCATTTCGACCATGAACGTACTCTGGCCCGTCAAAATATCATCGCTGGCGCCAATACGCGTAAAAATACGGTCTACCGGGCAAATAGACGCTTCCCGCGCCGGAATAAACGAGCCGACCTGCGCCATCAAAATCAAGACGGCAATCTGCCGCATGTACGTCGATTTGCCTGCCATATTGGGGCCGGTAATGACAAGGATTTCGTGATTCGTATGATTCATCGTGACGTCGTTGGGCACAAACAATTCATTTTTGAGGAATTGTTCAATAATCGGATGCCGGCCGTCTTTAATCTGGATGACCTGATCCCGATTCAGTCCCGGCCGAACGTAACGGTTGTCATGCGCCGCGCAGGCCAGACTGTATAAGCAGTCGATGCGCGCAATGGCACGGGCTGTCTGCTGCATTGCCGTAATATGGCCCTGTATGTCTTGGCGAATCTGCCCAAACAACTGATATTCCAAGGCCAGCATGCGTTCCTGCGACGTCAGTACTTTTACTTCAAACTCTTTCAGCGCCGGCGTAATATACCGTTCGGCATTGACCAGCGTCTGTTTGCGGACATAATAGTCCGGAATCGGCAACGTATTGGCATGGGAAATTTCAAAATAATAGCCGAACACCTTGGTGTAGCCGATTTTCATTTTGATGCCCGTCTTTTCTTTTTCTTCTTCTTCCAGTTTTTTGAGAAACTCTTTGCTGTTGGCTGCAATGGAGCGAATTTCATCCAGTTCCTTGGAATAGCCGTCACGAATCACGCCGCCGTTGCGGATGACGACGCCCGGTTCGTCTTTGATGCCTCGGCACAGCAGGTCATATACGTCCTGATGCGGGCTCATGCGGACTTCCAACTCTTTGAGCAGTTCCGAAGACGCGCCTTGTATAATTTCCTTCAGCTTAGGAATGACAGCCAGCGATTCCCGCAGTGCTACCAAATCTTTCGGGCTGGCTGTACCCGTTTCGATACGCGTCAGTATCCGTTCAAAATCATAAATGCCGTCGAGCGTGTCGGCTATATCCTGACGCATAATTTCATGGTTGATGATGTCTTCTACGGCATCCTGCCGCTTGGTAATTTCGCCAATCCGCAGCAGCGGCGCTTCCAGCCATTTGCGCAGCAGCCGGCCTCCCATGGCGGTTTTGGTCTTGTCCAGCACTGCCAGCAGCGTGCCTTTGCGGCCGCCGTCGCGGACATTCTGCGTAATTTCCAAATGACGCAGGCTGGCTCCGTCTACGACCAGACGACTGTCATTATCGATACGTTCCAGCGAGCTGATATGATGAATATCCGACTGCATGACTTCACGGACATAGGTCAGCAGCATGCCGATGCATTCTGCCGCCGTTCCTGCAGCAGCCCAATCTTTTTCGTCAAAATACGGCGCGCCGATATCAGCATAATCCGTCATGTCGTCGGCAGCAAAGGGCGTGACCGTACATTGTGCCAGCCGGTTGCGCAAATATGTCAGTATCGGTTCTATGTATGCGTCCATATGGGCATAAATCAATTCACTGGGTTCATACACAGAAAAAATATCGAACAGCACATCTTCCATTGCCGAAACAGGGCATGCCGACCAAAGGCATTCCCCTGTCGTGACATCCATCAGCGCAATGGAAATCATATCATTTTTTTCGCTGATACAGCTGATATAGTTGTTTTTCTTAGAAGCAACCGCGTTTTCCAACGTAATCGTCCCAGGCGTAATGACTTTGATAATCTTGCGCTTGACAATCCCCTTGGCGAGTTTTGGATCTTCCATCTGTTCGCAAATCGCGACTTTATAGCCTTTATGCACCAGCCGTTCAATATACGTATCCGCAGAATGAAACGGCACGCCGCACATGGGCACGCGTTCATTTTTGCCGACGCCCCGGCCGGTCAGCGTCAAATCCAATTCCCGTGATGCCGTCAACGCGTCATCATTAAACATTTCATAGAAATCGCCAAGCCTAAAAAACAAAATTTTGTCTTTGCACTGCTCTTTGACTTCTAAATATTGCTTCAACATAGGAGTCATCTTTTTTTCAGCCAATATAATCCTCCTTAGTGAACTAAATGTCCTTTCAATACCCACGTTTGTCCTTTGTCTACCACAACGGATACGGTATCACCGACAGCGACGGAGCCGTCATTTTCCCAAATAATCATCTTGTTGCCCCGCGTGCGGCCAAACCAATGGTTTTCATCGTTTTTGGTCGGCCCTTCTACGATGACTTCATACGTTTTGTGTTCCATCGCCTGATTCCACTGCAGGCTGTATACGTTTTGCACGTCCATCAGGCGCTGCAGGCGGCGGCTTTTTTCTTCCTGCGGAATCTGATCTTCCATCTTGGCTGCCGGTGTTCCGGTCCGTGGGGAATAAATAAAGGTGTATGCCATATCATACTGGACGCGGCGAAGCAGGTCGAGCGTTTCCTGAAACATTTCTTCTGTTTCTCCGGGAAACCCGACAATCAAATCGGTCGTCAATACCAAATCGGGAATGCGTTTGCGCGCATAGTCTACCAGTTCCATGTAATGTTCGACGGTATAGCCGCGGTTCATTTTTTTGAGCAGCCGGTCTGAGCCGCTTTGAATCGGCAAATGCATCTGATTGACTACTTTTTTGCTGTCTGCAATCGCATCAATCATAGCAAACGTCATGTCCTTGGGATGGCTTGTCATATACCGAACCCGTTCGATGCCGTCGATTTGGTCTACAGCCTGCAGCAGTGCCGAAAAATCCGTACCGTCCTTCAAATCCATGCCGTAGGAATTAACGTTCTGCCCCAGCAGCGTAATTTCCTTATACCCTTCTTGGGCAAGGCCTTCAATTTCCTTGACAATATCCGCAATGGGGCGGCTCACTTCCCGGCCTCGTACATACGGTACGATGCAGTACGTGCAGAATTTGTTGCAGCCATTCATAATCGGCACCCAGGCAAAAAATTTCTGGAACCGTTTGGTCGGCAGGTCATGAAACGCCGGCACAGACATGTCTGCTGCCATATAATGACGAGCATGTCCCTGCCGTTCTTTGATAAGCTCTGTCAGCTTGTGTATGTTGTGCGTACCGATGACCAAATCAATATGCGGCGCCCGTTCAAAGAGTTTGTCCTGCCATTCCTGTGCCATGCAGCCGGCAACGGCAATAATCAAATTCTTATTGCGTTCTTTCAAATGCTTGAGCTCCCCGATTTTTCCCAGGGTTTTGCCCTCAGCCGTTTCGCGGACGCAGCACGTATTGAGCAAAATCACATCAGCCATATCCATATCTTCCGTCATATGGTATCCCAATGCTTCCAACTGTCCAGCATATCGCTCACTGTCAGACACATTTGCCTGACAGCCGTAACTAATAATATGATAAAATTTATTGCTCTGAAAATCCATGTATATGCTCCATTTTCTGTGAAATTCATAAAAAGTAGTTTGACACTTTATAATACCATTTATAGGCTTTCTAAGCAATATATAAGATGTGTCCACCCATCAAATAGGCCTGTTCTCCTAACGATACCGTTCAAACGCTGATAGGATATCGAACCTATCCCAGCGTTTCATCATGTAGTTTTCTTTCATACTGGTTGCATGCCAAAAAAGAGCCATCGCATGAGCAACGGCTCTTTGCCTGATGATACTATCAGAAAAAGAATGTGACACAAATTAGGAAATCATCGAGGGTCTTACTGCCTCTATCTTTTAGAAGAAGCAGCTGATTTCAATATTGGTAAATTCACTGGGATCGCCGCCGATTTTAGCCCGCGACCCAAAGGTCTGCCCTGCCGTCAGAACTACGTTTTTATCCAAGACATACGTAATGCCTGCCCCCCAGGAGCGGATGTTGTCCAGCATATCGCCGTACCGCCAGGAACCGGCAAAACCATACAGGGCATATGGGTCTGCATCGATGTATTCCAGCCAGCCCATCCAGGACCCTTTGGCAGAGGGGATGGCCTTGCCGTAACTTACTTTGACACCCCACAAATCGGCATCTTTGTCATTCGTTGTTTCATTTTGTTTGGAAATGCGCTGATAATCTCCCAGTACATTCCAAGAATCTGCCAATTTCACAGACAGGTAGCCGCCTAAGACATGGTCCAAATTTTTAGCCATGGCTGTCGTCGGGTTTTCACCTGCACTGCCGGAATGATTGAACTGATTGTAGTATACGCCAGCGCCTACACGCCCAAACGTGCCGTCAATCATGGCATAGCCGGCTTTGAGATTCTGCAGGTCTTGTCCTTTTCGGTCTTTGATATTGGCAAAGATAAAATCACTGTCTTTTTTGAATTTGCCATAGCCGCCGGTCAGTTTCCAGCTGCCGCTGGTATATGCAGCCTGTACGCCGTCAAAGGCATGGCTGTACTGCAGGCCCAAGCCGCCGCCCATTTTGTACGTATAGCGGCCGACCGTCGTCGTCCAATGGCTGTCCGGCGTATATTCGACATTGGCCAAACGCGTAAACGGATTGTTTTTCTTCGTAGACGCTTCCTGATTGTCTGCAAACCCCTGTTCATCCGTTGTCAGCTGATAGTGTACGTTGACGCGGTCATTGACCTGCACATTGGCGTTGATATTGACGTGATAATCCCAAGAGCTGTCATTTTTCTTGCCCAGCGAATAGCCGTCACGACCCTGACTTTGACTGCGGTAACGGATACGGGCATCGCCGCTGAGGGTTACATTTCCCATCTTGTTTTCCAAGGCGGTAATGCGAACGCCGAGTGACTTCAATTCGTCTGCATATTCATCTGCTAAGCGATGAATCAAGACACGCTGTTCTACTGAAGCCGAATCCATATGTGCCATGGCTTTGGCTGTCATTTCCGCTGCTTCATACCGTGTAATCGTACGGCCGCCTTGAAAATACTGGCCGTCTACCCCTTGGATGACCCCTGCATCCGCCAGCATGACAACAGACTGATAGGCCCAGCTGTCTGTCGGTACATCGACAAACGGATTGGCAGCAAAGGCTCCCACCGTTCCTACCATCATCGTCATTCCCAGCATCATGGCCGCTTTTCGTTTTATCATTTCCTATACCCCCAACTGTATTGTGATTTTTACTGTATACATATATTCCGTATGGCATATGCAGGTTTCATTATACCGTCGTTTTCACCACTTCGTCAACAAACATCGTGGCTCTTTTGTTGTCAAACACACAGAACATCGCTGTCCAACTATTGTTTTCTCTGATAAAAAAACTCCCGAACCGTAACGATTCGAGAGTTTTTCGTACATCATCCGTGTTTATTTATTAGCTTTCAGCCAATCAATCGCCGTCTGGGCATATACGCCGGAGCCGCCGGACAAAATGGATTCATCAGACGTAAAGTTATTGCTGTGGTTGGGATATATTGCGTTGCATGCCGGATTATAGGTGCCGACAAGGAGGAAACTGCCTGGCTTTTTGTCCTGATAGAACGCAAAATCTTCGCCGCCCATGACCAAGTCATGATCGTACAAGGCGTCTTTGCCCAATACTTCTGTAACAGCCTGTTTGACAATATCCGTGCAGGCTGCATCATTGACCGTCGGCGGTACAATATATTCATAGTCCAATTCAGCCGTCGCGCCGTATGCTTCTGCCGTCGATTTGACGATGCGTTCCATTTTTTCTTTTAATTCTTTACCGATTTTTTTGTCAAAATACCGTGTCGTCCCATCCAGATAGGCTTCGCCGCCGACAATGTTCCAACGGTCGCCGCCTCTAAACGTACCTACTGTTACTACTACGGGATCTACGGCACCAAACTGACGGGATACCAATGTCTGCAGATTCATGACCATAGCAGAGCCGACGACAACAGCATCGATGCCGGCCTGTGGCTGAGAGCCATGAGACTGTTTGCCATGAATCTTGATTGTAAATTTATCTGTCGCTGCCATAAACGGGCCGGAACAAGCACTAATCTTGCCAGCAGGCGTATCCGCCCAAATATGACCGCCAAAAATAGCACCGACTTTGGAGAACCAATCGCCAAAACGCATCATGTACGGTGCCCCTTCACCGATTTCTTCTGCCGGCTGGAATACGAGGTATACCGTGCCATATATTTCGTCTTTCATATCGAGAAGCATTTTAGCGGCGCCCAACAGCATCGCCATGTGATTGTCGTGCCCGCAGGCATGCATTTTGCCAACGTTTTTGGAAGCAAACGGAAGGCCTGTCGTTTCCGTAACAGGAAGTGCATCAATATCAGCACGCAATGCTACGGCTTTTCCTTCATGTGCCCCTTGGATAATCCCTACTAAGCCGGTGTTTTTTTCCGGATTGATTTCATACGGGATTCCCATTTCATCTAATTTTTGAGCGATGCGTTTTGTCGTTTCGACTTCTTTCATGCTCAGTTCCGGATATTGATGAAATTCACGGCGTATATCACGAACATAATCGCGGTATTTTTCTACTAACTCTTTCATTTCCATAACAGGCCACTCCCCCATTTTTATGTTTTCGCAACTACATTGTTATGGTAGCACGATTTATAGAAAAGTCAAATGGTAATCAAGGGTATAAATTCTTTTTTATATTCTTGCCAATGGTTCCATTTTTTCGTATACTAAATGTATACACTTTTTGTATACATAAGGAGGCATGGATAGCTATGATTCAGTATGATGTCATTATTATTGGTACCGGCGCCGCCGCGATTATCGCCGACGCCGCACTGCGTCAAGGACTGCATATCGCCATCATTGAACGCGGCCCCTTTGGCGGAACCTGTCTAAACCGCGGCTGTATTCCGACGAAGGTCATGGTCACGGCCGCCAATGCAGTCCGAGATATCGCCCACAGCCGGCATATCGGCGTAACGGCAGACCACGTACGGCTGGACTGGCAGACGATGTCGCAGCGGCTTTGGAAAAAAGTCCGGGAAAACGAGGGCATCAAAACCTACTATGCGCAGTTTCCCAACATAGATATATACGAAGGAACGGCTTCTTTTTGTCAACCAAAAACACTCACGGTCACGCTGCATGACGGCACGGTCCGCCAGCTGCAGGGAGAAAAAATCTGTATTGGAGCCGGCGCACGCACGTTCATCCCCGCTCTGCCCGGTTTGGATGATGTGGGATATATTACATCAGAAACCCTCTTTGGCAACGCATACCCGCAGCGGCCCTACCGCAGTCTGCTCATCATCGGCGGCGGCCCGATCGGCTGTGAGTTTGCCCATGTCTTCAGCACTGCCGGTACCCGCGTTACGCTCATACAGCATAATGTCCGCCTGCTCCCCAAAGAAGATGAAGAAATTTCGGCATTTCTTTTACAGCAGTTCCAAAATGCCGGCATTACTGTCCATCTCAATCAGGACACCCTATCTGTACGCAGTGAAAACGGGGAAAAAGTTCTCATTTGCCAAGACCGCACGACGGGGCAAACTCTAACTGTACAAGCTGAAGAAATCTTGGTTGCGCCAGGCATTCGTCCCATGACGGATTTGCTGCATCTGGAACATACAGATATCCAAACAGACCGCCAGGGATACATCCTGACTAATGAATTTCTCGAAACCAGCGCCGAAGGCATCTGGGCGTTGGGCGACATCAATGGGAAAGCGCCGTTTCGCCACAAAGCCAATTATGAAGCAGAAATCATCGCGCATAATCTTTTTTCCGGCAATGCGCCGGAAAACTGGCGCTGGGCCCGTTACGACCTCGTCCCGGCTGTTACCTATACGTATCCGGAAGCCGCTCATGTCGGCCTGACAGAGCAGCAGGCTCGTCAAGCCGGCTATGTCGTAGAAACCGCCTACAATCATTACTCGTCCTCTGCCAAAGGCTATGCGCTGGGCTATGAACCCGGCCAAGCAGATGACGGCTTTGTCAAACTGGTCATCGACAAAAAAACAAAACATATATTGGGTGCCCATATCATCGGCCAAGAAGCCTCGGTCCTGCTGCAGCCTTTCATCAACCTGCTGTCCTGCGGCCCCCAAACGATTGTCCCTATCCAGCCAACCATTGCCTCTCCTACAGCAGACCGCCTACGCCAGCTCCCCTTGACTCGGACTTTGGACCCGCAGTCCGTTTATACCCTCAGCGAAACCATGACACCCCATCCGTCGCTATCTGAAATAACCATGTGGACACGATACTACTACGAAAAAAAATAATCACAGCTCAGATGCCGTCCCCTCTTCTCTTCCATGTATACAAAATTACCATGTAAAACAAAAAATTCATCCGTATCTTCTTAATGTTACGAAAGGATACCGCTATGACTATGAGAAGATTGTTTCAAGCCGTACTCGGACTCACCTTTATGTGTAGTCTTTTCACCGTATCAGCCGCAGAAATCGTGAAAACGTATGACATTGGCAATGGTGTTACCATTGAAGCCCGTTCCACCAAGGACGACAAGACGTTTGTTCTAACAGCCCGTACCAAAGATGGCATACGGCAGCCTACTCAAGAAGAAATGAACCGCTTTATGACTATAGAACAGGAAGAAGCCTCTCAAAAAGCAAACGCTATTCGCGAACGTAATCTACAACTTCAAGCGTATGATGAAACTATCACCCAATTTCACATGACGCCCATCCCGAATCTTTCTCCCGTTTCAGGAAAGCAGCCTCTTCTTAATACGTTGATAGGACAGGCAGCAAACCGTCCGCAAATGGATTTACTTCTGTTGGATGCGTATGAAACACCTCATTCAGAGTTGTTGAATCCCGGCGATGTCATCAGACAGTTTCGCCTGGCAGACAAAACGACTGTTTACACATTTCGCTTAAAAGGACAGCCTGCGTCTTACAAATTATGCGCCGTTATGACCTTTACCATACGTCATTTCAAAGATGCCGACAAGGAGCTGCAGCATTTCCCCTTTGAATTTCGTTATTTTTTGAAAGAAGACCGTTTCGAATACTTGCCAGAAAGTGTATATCGTAAAGCGGGAACCGCTAGCGGCGACACCCTAGACACACTGGCATGGAAACAAGTTGAACCAGGCAGTCGCATGGATCAGGCATTACGTATTCTCTATCCATTACGTAAACCGCTGAAACACCCGAAGTAAAACGCCGATAGATTATACGATTACCAAACAGCCTATGACGTCACCACTACAAACTAAAGCCTGAAAGCAAAGGGGGCTTGTCGCTTCATGCGGCAGCCCCCTTGCTGTATGGTGAGTTATACAGCTTGATACAGAACATGGTTATCTTTTGATTTAAGATTTCAACTTTTTTGAAATTTGCAAATAGGAAAAAATGATTGACGAAGAAATTTCTAAACTGCCTATGCGGCAGATAGCCTCTTTTCTGCTCTTGCGGTGCGTATTCTATTTTTCTAAACTGCCTATGCGGCAGATAACGCGCGGTTCGCAAGAATGGGTGCAGCAATTAATTTCTAAACTGCCTATGCGGCAGATAACTGTGGTGATCCGTGCCATGCGCGCTGTTCATATTTCTAAACTGCCTATGCGGCAGATAACGTTTTCAAGCTGGTGATGATAGATTGCAAGTATTTCTAAACTGCCTATGCGGCAGATAACCTGTACTCATACTTAGCGATTCCCGCATCATGGCCTGCATCATCTTGATTATGTTTATTTTACCCTAAATGACAGGGGCCTGTCAAAAGCCGCTTATTTCCTTGGTTTTTATCTACTTCAAAAAATTTGGGTCAAATTATTTTTCTCCTCTTATGTCAGTAGCGTACTATCTAAGAAAAAATCGTCATGCAAAATGCTCTTTTTTGTAAAACGCGATGCGGCACTACACCATTCAGAGCGAAGGGTACCGCATCGTAGCTGGACTATTCTCGCACCGTGTTTTTTATTCTCAATTTTTCTCTCAATTCATTTCTCATTTTCCTTGCTATTTTTGAGAATGAGGTATATACTATAGGAAACAGTATTCGTTGCGCAGCGATATGAAATAGTATATAGGTAATTTGGGGAGGAATGACATATGAAATTTGTCAAATATATTGTACCGTATCTTTTAATTTCTCCGGTGTCCGTAGCCGTTTTCTTTATCGCATTGTTTGTATCCTGCATTTCTATTGAGTTTGTCATGCACGCTGTATTGACTGTCTTGGGCGTGTTGTCCTTGATTTCCAAAACAGCGCAGAATATATTTGTTTCTACAGCCGGAGCTGCTGTGTCTGTATTGGCGGCTGCTGTCTTTATGAATAAGGCTGTTGAAGAATTACGCCACACGCATATTTCCTTTCGTCTATAATATAAAAAACCGCCGTCTCTACTCTTGCAACGGAGTAAAGGCGGCGTTTTTTATTGCCAAATCTTTAGTCATCCCAGTCCTCGTTGTCATGATGCTTCATCATATGGTTTCGCTGAGGCGGTGCAAAAATTTCTTTTAATGTATCTTGATCTATCCCTGTTCTATCCGGCAGGGATTCCATAAATTGACGACGTTCTTTGTGTTGTTTCTTTTGAAAACGCTGCATTTCTTTGTTGAGTTTCAACGCTTGGTCTGAGGTCAATTTGCCGTCTCTCACCATTTGTTGAACCCGATGAGAAAATGCCAGTTTTGCCTGCGGCGATACAGCAGGTCCCGGTCCCATGCGGCGTTCCATTCTTGGCGGCGGCACGGACGGTCCGGTTTCTGCATCTGCTGCGGATGCCATTCCGTACGGCATCGCTGCCATGATAGCGGCTGCCGCACCTACCAAAGATACTGCCAATATCCGTTTTCGTAAATATATAGCCCATTTCATAGCCTATCCACTCCTTTTCTAAGAATGGTTTTAGTATACACAAGGTATGTTACAATTCTGTCACATCAGGCTAACAAAACCATAACGTTTTCTAATGAATACCTACGCAGTATCTCCCATGACGTATCTAGCCGTTCCACAGCATGACGGACCCTGCCAGCACGAGAAGAAACAGCACGTTCATGCCGGTAAAAACAGCAATATACCGCAGGGGGCGGCTTTGAGGCATATTGCTGTAAGCCTTAAACGAAATAATGCTGGCCATAGAAGCAATCAATGTCCCCAACCCGCCGATATTGACGCCTAACAGCAATGCTTGGCTGTTGGTACTATACGGTGCCAGCATGACCGTCGTCGGGACATTGCTCAAAACTTGGCTCAATACGACAGCCGCCATAAACTCGTGTCCCTGCAGCAGGTGAGCCGGCATGTCCTGCATTGCCGGCAGGTTTCCCAAGTTGCCTACGCCGATAAACAACAACACAAATAACAGGAGAAGTTTGTAATCTACAGCAAACAACACGGACCGGTATCGCACCAGCAAAACGGGCAGCAGCAGGATAAATACCCACCAGGGAGAAATGATGCGCAATACGCTGGCAATGCACAAGAGAAAATAGCCTAAAAACAACAGCCGGTCTTTTGACGGCATTGTTGGCGGCGGCACAGCCGGAACAACAACAGGCTCCTGCGGCAGCACCCATACACATACGCCTAAGAGAATGGCGCTGGCAATCGCTGCCGGGCCCATCGTCCATAAAAAATCAGGCAGTGACATCTGATAAAAGGAATAGAGAAAAAGGTTTTGCGGATTGCCGATAGGTGTCAGCATACTGCCTAAGTTGGCAGCTATCGTCTGTAATGTAATGACGTAGACTCGGTATCTTTCTTTTTTGACAGTCTGCAGCGCCGTAATCGCCAACGGGACAAAAATCAAAAGCGCCACATCATTGGTGATGCCCATGGACATGAAAAAACAGGTATAGACAAAAAAGCCGCTGAGCGTGCGCAGACTGACTGACTGCGTAAAGAAGCGGCTGTATCCATACGTCATCATGCCGCCCTGCCGGAAAGCGGCAATCACAGCCATCAGACAAAACAGCGTGCACAACAGCGAACCGTGTATCGCTGAGACGAGTGCCGGCAAAGAAAACGGTACGGCAAGGGTTGTCACACCTGCAAAAAGAAACGCTGCCAGGACATCTATATACTGTTTCCATGGCAGCGTTTTGTAGTTATATCGATTATGGCAGTTCATGTATCATCCTCACCTGTTTCAAAATGTATGATAAAAATCAAAAAATCCAACTGAAAAACGGCTGCCCAAAGCAGGCTGCCGCGCTGTCCCCCTTGCTGCAGCATATGATGGGCCGTTTAGTCATATGCTGTAACGACCTGCCAAGAGGCCAGCGACGGCACGGCAGCGTCATCCTGCAAGATACGACTACTGCAGGATGGTTTGCATCATCTCTGCATACGATGCAGTCAGATGGTCTGCCATAGCCTGGAACATGGCGTATATCATGTCACCGTCGGCTTCTCCTTCTTTACTCAACACACAGGCGTCCATCATCAAATCGCCGTCCTCATCAAGATAATACGTAAAGGACTTGCATTGTGCATTATAGTGATTCAGCAGTTTCAGCACAGCCAGTTCATTACCGTCATGAACGGCATTCGAAGCGACGAGCAGCCGTATCATGCCGTAGATACTGTTGTCCAAAACAACAATCACGGGCAGTTCATGGCCCTGTACAGCCAAGTGCGAACGAAAAATGACGATTTCCAGTTCGTCCTGTACCGTGTCGTCTATGAGAAATGCATCTATGTTTCTTTCCGCTAAATATTGTTTAAATACTTCGGCTTTTTTATTCATCTGGTTCATTTCCTCCTGGCTAGATACCTCGCCGTCTCTTTTTGCAGACAGCAGTAAAAAAAGCCACGGCATCGGTCGCATCCGTACTGCGGACACTTGATGGATGTATCAACGCGCCAAACGTACGCATGCCATGCCAGTATGCAATGGCTTTTTTATGTATGTTGTAATGCTGTTTATAATTTTTTAATAAGGTTGACCATTTCAATCGCGCTGGTTGCTACGTCAAAGCCTTTGTTGCCTGCTTTTGTGCCGGCACGTTCGATAGCCTGTTCAATATTTTCTGTCGTAATAACGCCAAACATGATAGGTACGCCTGTTTTCAAAGAAGCCTGTGCAATGCCTTTGGCTGCTTCATTGCAGACCAAATCATAATGGCTTGTAGCACCGCGGATCACTGCGCCCAAGCAGATGACAGCATCGTATTTGCCGGATTCTGCCATTTTCTGAGCAATCAGGGGAATTTCAAACGCGCCCGGTACCCAAGCTGTCGTAATATCGTTGTCATCTACGCCGTGACGATGCAATGCATCATACGCGCCGCCGAGGAGTCTGCTGCAGATAAATTCGTTGAAACGAGCTACTACAATACCAAACTTAGAACCTGAACCTATTAATTGACCTTCTTTAATCTGTGCCATGATACACACTCTCCTATTCTGAAATACTATTTAAAATCCATTTTCCAGCAGTTTTTCCATCGTAAGGCCCTGGCCTTTTCCCTGGTATCCTACTGTAAAGCTATGGACATATTTCCCAATGACATCGGTTTCCAAATTGACAATCGAGCCGGGACGCTTGTCAATCAGCGTCGTATTGGCCATGGTATGAGGAATAATCGAAACGGAAAATTGACTGTTGCCGACAGAAACGACGGTCAGACTGATACCGTCGATGGCAATCGAGCCTTTTTCTACAATATACGGTTCCATTTCCTTGGGAATAGAAATGGTAATCACGCGGGCAATGCCGTCGTTGGCGATGCGCGCCACATGGCCCGTGCCGTCAATATGACCGCTGACGATATGTCCGCCCAGCCGGCCGCCCAGCTGCATAGCTCGTTCGAGATTGACTTTGGAACCGCTTTGAATATCCCGCAGGGACGAGCGGCGCATCGTTTCATGCATGACATCTGCCGTAAATGCCGTATCTGTCATCGAGGTAACGGTCAGGCAGACGCCGTTGACGGCAATGCTGTCGCCCAGCTGCGTGCCCTCCAATACTTTATGGGCCTGTATGGTAAGCTTAATCGAATCGGGACGACGGTCCATTTGTCCCACCGTGCCGAGTTCTTCAATGATGCCAGTGAACATACGCACCCTCCCTGTCTGCATTATATGCTGTAATCAAAATATTGCCTTCATGCAGTTCTACCGAATCGTAGTACAGCGGGATACATTCATCCAGTGAATCTACGCCCTGGCCGCCGACAGAAGACAAGGCATCCCGACCGCCAATGACTTTGTCGCCAATGAATGCATAGATTTTATCTACCAGCCGATTGTCAAAAAAGCTTCCTTGGACATTGCTGCCGCCTTCTACGAGGATGCTCTGCAGTCCCATTTCATGAAGCAGGTCAATCGCCGCCGACAAATCGACCTGCTGTGCTTTATTCAGCGGTGCCAGCAGTACCTGCACGCCGGCTTTTTTCAAGGCCTGCATTTTTTCCACAGGGCACAGCGACGTCGTCACGATCACCGTTTTTGTCGTCTTGTCCGTTACGATCAGCGAACGAAGCGGTGTCCGTCCCCGTGAATCCAACACGATGCGCACGGGCTGATGGGGATGTTCATGCGCTTCCCGCTGCGTGCGGCATGTCAAAAGCGGATTATCCAGCAGTACGGTATTGACGCCGACGAGGATGCCGTCATAAATAGACCGCAAGTAATGGCCTTCCTGACGCGCCCAATCGTTGGTGATCCACTGTGATTTCCGTGTCCGGGAAGCAATGCAGCCATCCAGGCTCTGCGCCAATTTCACAGCAATGAAGGGCTTCTGCACCATCATGTTTTTGATAAATACTTCGTTGAGCTTGGCGGCTTCTTTGGACAAAAGCCCTACTTCGACAGCAATGCCGGCCTGCCGCAGAATCGCAGCTCCTTTTCCCGCTACCAACGGGTTGGGATCGAGCATGGCAATGACGACTTTCCCGACGCCTTTTTCAACGAGCGTCCGCGCGCACGGCGGCGTGCGGCCATAGTGGGCGCATGGTTCCAGCGTCACATATACAGTTGCTCCTTTGGCTTTTTCTCCGGCTTCCCGCAGTGCCCAGACTTCTGCATGCGGCGTGCCTGCCTTGCGGTGATAGCCAGTCCCGACGATTTCGCCGTCTTTGACGATGACGCAGCCAACCGCAGGATTCGGCGTTGTATACCCCAGGGCCAGTTTGGCCAGTGACAGGGCTTTTTTCATATAATCTATCGGTTCCACATCTTTTCCTTCCTTTCCTGATAGATTCTGATTTCAATAAAAAAAGGCTATAGGGTCATAGAAGCCCAATAGCCTTAAAAGCGCAACAAAAATAAAAGAGTCGTCGTCTTTTCCCATCCAGACTATACTGTCGGTACCGAAATTTCATCGGCTCCACCTCATGTACATGAAGTTAGCGGACTATACCGCCGGTCAGGAATTGAAAGCTCCGCTTTCTCACCTTGCCCCAAAGACTATTATTCGCTGTATTCCATGTATGATTTTAGCACATAAAAGGAACAAATACAAGGGCAAAGACATCAGATAGACAAGATACAACAAAACTTCAATATAAACAATCTGAAATAAAAACTGCGTCTAAAAAAGAGGAAATCGCCGTCGTCATGCTGAAACTATTATATAAACGTATTATCTATGCAGGGAGGCATCACATAATGAAAAACAATACACATACGTCAACGGAAGAAACGAAAAAAATGATGGTCATTCAACCGGCCGCACCGACAGATGAATCTGCAGAAGATACCGAAACGTCTTACATGGCATCCGATATGTACCAGCGAATTGTCGCATTGATTAATAACTTTGAAGCAGACCTGCCGGATACGCTGCAGGCCGGCGGACGGCTGGTATCAGCAGGTGACATTACGTTCAGCATCCAAGACATTGGCTACTGGGATCCCAACCTGATCGTGTTTTACGGCGAACTGTCCGACGGCTCTTCAGTCGAACTTGTACAGCATATTTCCCAGCTCAACCTGCTGCTCGTCGCTGTCCCCAGACACGACGACCCCCAAACACCGCGCCGCATCATCGGTTTTACAACCAAAGACGAACCGGATACAACGGAAGAATCGGATTAGCGCTACAACCTACAACCTACAACCTACAACCTACAAACAATCATTTTACCACAGCCCCCGAGTTTTCCAGAAACTCCTCCGACACATGACAAGGACCGTAAACATTTCCAGTCGTCCAATCAACATGGACAGGCATAAAATGCTCTTGGAAAAAATAGACAGTTCTGCATACGTACAAGTCGCTCCGGTAATGCCAAAGGCCGGCCCGATGCATCCCATCGTGCTGACGCTGATGCCGATAGCATCAAACACGGGGATATTATCCCAAGTCAGCAAAAACGTCCATAACGCAATAAATGCAATATACAAAAAGAAAAACTGGCTCGTGCGGACGATGGTGTCCGTGCTGATGTACTGCCCATTCATTTTTAATTTGATTACCATTTGAGGATGCAGCGTGCGTGCCACAGAAGCCCAAATCGCTTTAAACAAAATGACCACGCGGGATACTTTTATGCCTGCCGCCGTCGAGCCGGCACAGCCGCCGCTAATCATGAGCAGCATCAGTATGCCTTTGGAAAACGTCGGCCATTGATCGTAATCAGCCGATACAAATCCTGTCGTGGCAATCGAAGCGACTTGAAATGACGCAAACCGCAGGGCCTTATCCCACGACGCACTAAAGGCGCTCATCAAATTCATACCAATGCAGACCGTAGCCACAGCCAAAATATACAGATATGCTTTAAATTCCGTATTCCGTTTTACGACATGAAAGCCTTTTTGGTATATTTGATAGTACAGCCCGAAGTTGCCGCCGGCCAATATCATAAAAAACGTCATCCAGCCCTCTACAAAGGGGTTGTCAAAGTGGGCGGCACTGTCATTATACGTAGAAAAACCACCTGCTGAAATCGTCGATAAGGCATGATTGAGAGCGCTGATAAAATCCATGCCGCACAACAGAAAGACAAGCAGTGAAATCGTAGTAAATACCATATACATGCGAAAAAGCACACTGGTCATTTCATGCAGCCGCGGCAGTACCCGTTCCCTCGTCGGCCCGGCTGCTTCGGCATTGTACATAGAAACAGCTGCCTGCCCTGCTTCCGGCAAAATCGCAATAAAAATAACGACAATGCCCAGCCCGCCCAGCCAGTGCGTCATGCTGCGCCACAGCAAAATGCTTTGCGGCAGGCTTTCGATATCGGTAATGACCGTAGCACCTGTCCCAGTAAATCCGGAAATGCTTTCAAAAAATCCATCCAATAGGCCAAGATAATGGCCAAATACATACGGCAGCATGCCCAAAAACGTCGCCAGCAGCCACCCCAGTCCGGTAATCGCAATGCCTTCACGCATCGTCAGCGTTTTTGTACGCACTCTGCTTTGGCTCAAACAAAGGCCCGCTACCATGCAGCCGACTACACTAGTCAAAATAAAAGCGGCACAGCTGTCTTCTTGATACCAGAAAGCCAATGCCAGCGGGAGCGTAACGACAAGTGCCTGTATCAATGAAATTTTTCCCAAAAACCGACAAATAACCTTATAGTCCATAAGCACCTCAACGATGTATGATAATCTCTTACCAGGACTGCCGTCTCCAAAACGACGGCATCAGCAAGGCCAGCACGGTAAACGATTCCAACCGTCCCATGAGCATAGCCAGACATACAATCCCCTTGCCAAAGGCCGGCATATCCGCATAGGTACAGGTCGCGCCAAACAGGCCAAAGGCCGGGCCGCAGCTGCCCATCGTCGAAACGCTGACACCAATGGCATCAAATATGGGCACGCCGTCCCAAATAAGCAGAAAGGACCACAATACATCCAACGCCATGTACACAAAGAAAAATCGTATGACGCCGTATATCACATCAGCCGAAAAATCTTCACCGTTGGACCGGACATGATAGACCATGCGGGGATGCAGTGTTTCCTGCACAGCCACGCGAATCACATGGCACAACAGCAACAGCCGCGTTACCTTCAGGCCGCCTGCCGTTGAACCGGCACAGCCGCCGACAAACATGAGAAAGAGCAGAATAAATTTGGAAAATGACGGCCACATATCAAAATCACTGGACACAAATCCTGTCGAAGAAGAAATAGAAACCGCCTGAAAAAAAGCCTGCCGAAAGGCTTCACTGCCGTTCCAGCCCTGCTTCAGCATTAAATTGAGCGTAATCCCGACGGAAGCTACTGCTACGATACCCAAATAGGTTCGAAACTCGGTATCTCTGAGGATCACTTTGAAGCCGCGGTGCCAGGCAGCGACATACATGCCAAAGTTGGCACTGGAAATCAGCATAAAAAAGGCCAAAACGCCTTCGATGACCGGGCTGTGAAAATGAGCCGCACTGTCGTTGTACGGAGAAAATCCACCTGTAGCAATGGTAGAAAACGCATGTTCCAAGGCGGTGACCACATTCATGCCGCAGAGCATACAAACCACTGTCGCCGCTGCCGTAAACGCAGCATATACACAAAACAGAGCCTTGGCCATTTCCTTAATGCGCGGCATCGTCCGTTCTGCCGTCGGCCCCGTGCTTTCTGCATTAAACATATGGACCATGCCCCTGCCGATTTGCGGAAACAAGGCAATAAAAATAACGATAATGCCCAGACCGCCTATCCAATGCGTCAGCGCACGCCAGAGCAGGATACTTTGCGGCAGGACTTCCAAATCCATAATAATGGTCGCGCCGGTGCCGGACAATCCGGAAATACTTTCAAATATCCCATCCAGTACGCCGACATAGCCGCCGGCTGTATAAGGCACCATGCCAAGAAACGTTACCATAATCCAGCCCAGACTGGTAATCGCAATACCTTCCCGGTTGGTCATCTCTGCCGTTGCCGCTTCGCCCTGCAGGGTACATAGTTTTCCTACAACCAGGCATATGCCGATGGCAATGACAAACGCACCGATACTCTGTTCACTATACCAGACAGCGACCAGCAATGGCAATACCATCGTACAGCCGCAAGCCCAGGAAATTTTTCCCAGCATATATATAACAACTTTATAATTCATCAGGCCCAAGCGCCTCCTACCACCGGCGGTACATATACTGCAGGCCTGTCTGCAGTATAATCAAAAAAGAAAAAATTTCCAGCCTGCCCAAAATCATCAGCAGCGCACAATACATTTTGACCCACGCCGGCATAAGAGAAAAATCAGTAATGCCAAAAAGACTCGCCGTAGCTCCTGTACTCGACAAACAGCCGACGGCTACCCCCATGGCCTGCATAGGTTCCAGGCCGGACAGGGAAATAATAATAGTCGAAACAAAAAATACAGCCATAAACAAAAAGAAATAGCTCAAAACACGGCTGACAATTTTCATATCTACGGGCACGCTGTTGATTTTCAAGCTGATGACCATGCGCGGATGCAGGGTACGGCGCATTTCCTGCTTGGCGATTTTAAACAAAACGATAAACCGCATGACGCGCATGCCGCCAGCTGCCGACCCGATACAACCGCCGACAAATACCAATATAAACAAGGCAAATTTATCAAATTCCGGCCAGTTTTCTACCATGGTATTCATAAAACCGCTCGTACTGCAGAACGATACGACTTGAAAAAATCCATACCGCAGACTGTCCAGTCCGTCATAGACACCCATATGCCAAAGATGGAATGATACCAAAGCACCCATGCCGGCTAAAATAACTAAAAATACCCGCAGCTCCGTATCCGCAAAAATCGTGCGGAATTCCCGCCGTTCCACGCCTTTCCAATACAGCAGAAAATTACCGCTTGCCAAGATCATGGACGCCATCCCAGCTAGTTCCATGGGCAGGCTGTTTTGCTGCGCAAAATCAAAAACAGCATCGCCCCCGCTGGTAGAAACGGTCATCAGCGCTTTCATGCAGGCATCCACCAACGGCAGGCCTGCCATCGAATACAATACAATAGAAACAGCCGTAATGGCCGCATACATTTTTCCCGTCTGCCGGGCCGCATTTTGCATACGGCTGACAATAGGACTGAAACGGACGCTTTGATGCACAGACAGTGTCAGTCCAAAAGAACCGCTGACCAACGGCACGACCGTGACGAGCAAAAGGATAAAGTTTAAACCGCCGGTCCAGGCCATCATGCTGTGCCATAACAGCAAAGACGGCGGCAGCAGTGCATCTTTTTGGGATATGCAGGATATACCTGTCGTCGTAAATGCCGAAATGCTTTCAAAAAAAGCATCTACACCACCCAGCCAGCCTGACAGCATATAAGGCAGCATGCCAATAACGCCCAAAAGGAGCCAAACCAGCACCATATACCAAGCCCCTTCTACGGCACTCATCTGCCGTTTATGCCGGCGTCCGGCATAGCTCAGCAAGCCGCCAATACCGAGGGCAATCAAAATGGACGGCCCAAAATAGATATATCCCTCTTCCTGCCAAAAAAAGGAATACAAAAAAGGGATAATCAACATCACGCCGTTTAACAACGCTATCCGGCCTAAGAGAAAAAGAAACAATCTCTTATGCATCTGCATCCCGTCCTTTAAAATATTTCATGACTTTTTTAGCATACGAAGTCCGAATAAATAAAATAACCCGATCTCCTGCCAGCAGCACAGAACTGCCGTTTGGAATAGAAGCTTCACTGCCGCGCACGTAAGCACACACCAAGCATTCTCTCGGCAGTTTGACATCCATCAGCCGTTTTCCTGCTACAGGCGCTTCATCCTGGACAATGACTTCGACGGCTTCTGCTTTGGCTCCTTCGAGCAGTGAAACAGAAACGACGCCGCCCTGCCGGGCAAATGCCAAGACTTCGCTGGCAGACAGCAGCCGCGTTGACAATACAATATCGACCCCTACTTTTTCCATCAAATCGACATATTCCCGGCGCGACACGCGGACTACCGTCTTTTTGGCACCCAAATGCTTGGCTATCAATGCCAACATCAGATTCAGCTTTTCATCGTCTGTCAAACAAATCACGACGTCTGCATCGGCAATGCCTTCCTGCTCCAGCAAATCCAAATCCGTACCGTCGCCGCAAATCGCCAAGCCATTTTCCAATTTTTCTGCGGCCAGCAGGCTGCGTTCCCGATTCTTGTCAAAAATTTTTACGCGGACTCCCTGCTGGTCCAGCATCGGTGCCAAAAACCGTCCTGTACGGCCAGCACCAATGATGATGGCGCGTTCTACTTTTGACGTATCGCTCTGTACAAAATTGGCACTGAATTTTTCAATCGCTTGGGGGTCACCGATAAAGTACGCGTTGTCATGAGGCAGCAGCTTATCATCACCATGAGGGATAATCATGCGGTGATCTCTAAAAATCATGCCGGCCAAAATAGACGGTGGAATCGCCATATTTTTAAAAGGGATATTGACCAGCGGCGAATGGCGCCGTACTTTCGTTTCAAACAGGCGTACTTTACCGTTAGCAAAATCTTCTACGTTCAACGCGGCCGGCGTCATCAAGATGCGATTGATTTCACGAGCTGTAATCAGTTCCGGATTGAGCATCAAATCGATGTCAAAGTTTTCTTTCAAATAATCCTTGGCTTCTGACAAAAACTGCATGTCCCGAATCCGCGCCGCCGTATATTTAATGCCGTGTTTCTTGGCCAAAATGCAAGCCACCATATTCACTTCATCAATCGCCGTAGATGCGACCAATATATCGGCATCCCGGATGTCCGGATCGTTCATCGTAATCGGGCTGGCACCATTGGCCAGTACAGTCAGTACATCCAGTGTGTTTTTTACCACTTCCAGCCGTTCTTCGTCATGATCTACGACAACTACATCAAACTGTTCGTTTGATAATAATTCTGCAATGCTGTAGCCCAGTTTGCCTGCGCCGACAACAACAATACGCAATGCTATCACCTCTACTGTTTACGCAGTTATTTTTAAATGTATCTACGTTACTATACCACAAAGGAAAGGCAGTGGCTAGTAGGCAGTTTGGCAAGGTCCCGGCGATTTGCGCAAAACCTGCGTCTTGCCGTGATTTATCCCTAGTCACTCTGTGTCAAATATGATAAAATAAGTTGTTTGAAAAGCAAATTTTTTTATAAACAATGAAGAGGTTATTATGGCAAACAAGTTTATCTCCGGGACGCTGATCCTGACGCTTTCAGGATTTGTCGTCAAAGCAATCGGCAGTATCAACTGGATTATTTTATCCCGTATCCTGGGCGGTGAAGGCATCGGTATTTATCAGATGGCCTTTCCTATCTATTTATTGGCCCTGGATGTATCCAGCGCAGGCCTGCCTATTGCCATTTCTATTATTACAGCAGAAAAAGCCGCCAAAGAAGATTACGCCGGCGCACAGCGCATATTCCGCGTATCGCTGACAATGCTCTGCATTACGGCACTGTTTTTGAGCTTTGTCGTCTTCTTTGGGGCTAGATTTTTAATCGATGAACAAATTATTCGGGAAAGCCGCGCGTATTATTCATTAATTGCGTTGGCTCCGGCTATCTTCTTTACGACCATTATTGCCGGCTACCGCGGCTATCTGCAGGGCTGGCAGCAAATGACGCCAACGGCAATGTCCCAAATCGTGGAACAGCTGGTCCGCGTCGTCGTCATGCTCGGCTTTGCAGCTTTGCTCCTGCCGTACGGGCTGGACTATGCTGCCGGCGGTGCCAGCTTGGGCGCCGGGGCCGGAGGACTGGCAGCCTGGCTGGTTTTAATTTATTTCTATTATAAACTAAAACGCTCACTGCCCAAAGACGGGCCGGTATTTCCGCAGGAAAGCATCCGCCATATTCTAAAAAGACTGGTAGTCCTGGCCATTCCGATTTCCCTGTCCAGCATCATGCTGCCTGTCGTTTCCAATCTGGATTTGCTCATCGTGCCGCGCCGCCTGGAAGTCGCCGGCTACTCGACAGCACAAGCCACAGAATTGTTTGGCTATTTGACAGGCATGTCGGTACCGCTCATCAACTTGGCAACGATTTTGACGGCTGCCATGGCCATGAGCCTGGTACCAGCCATCAGTCACAGTTTCACGTTAAAAGAAACAGATGAAATATACAGCCGTACAGCCGGTGCTATGCGCATATCCTTTTTAGTTACGATTCCTTTCAGCGTCATGCTGTATGTCATGGCGGAACCAGTCGTTACCTTTATTTACAATGCACCAGCTGCTACCGATGCTACACGGGCCGTCGCTATTGCCATTTGCTTCTTGGGGCTGCATCAAATTACGACAGCTATCCTGCAAGGGCTGAAACGGCCTAAAATCCCAGTCATCAACATGGGTGTCGCCTGTGTTGCCAAAGTACTGTGCAACTGGTTCTTAGTCGCCATTCCTTCCTTCGGCATTACTGGGGCTGCCTACGCGACTGTAGCGGATATCGGCGTCGCAGCTGCTTTAAATCTCTTCTTTATTTACCGCCACACCGGCTATATTATCGACCTGAAAGTAGTCGTCAAAAACATCGTCTCCGCGGCTGTCATGGGCGTCATCATGTATTTCTTGTATCAATTCCTGCACGTACATATCGGCCTGTTCCTCAGCCTGTTCGGCACCTGCATCGCAGGCTCAGCGATTTACATCGGCCTGATGGCACTCTGCGGCGGCGTCACAAAAGAAGACGCTGCCAAAATGCCGTTCATCGGCCGGTTCTTCTAAGCTTTATATACAAAAAAAGGCTATCACACGCTGAAGCGTGCAATGCCCCCAAAAAATTAACCCTTAGTAACGAGACAGCAACTGTTATCTCGTTACTTTTTTTATGTAAAAGCAAAGGAAAACCGGTATAGGACAGGATTCTCCCAGCCCAGTTTTTCTTTGCTTTTTTGCTTATTATGCTATGTAATATCTTCTTCGATGGTTGAGTTTAATTCTTCATCGCTATTCCTTCTCCTATAGCCGCACTGCGCCATTGGATTGTTGCCGGGTCTTTGTCTATTTTTCATTGATTGACATCTTTTCTTGATGCAAAACAGTACGGTCCTAAATACCCAATGATTGTATTAATACTAAAAATTATTTCCCATGGGACAGATTGTGTCAATTCTATAACACACCAAATCAATATAAGTAAAAAGCTAATTCGTTGTGAAAAGAATAAATTATAACGTTGCATCCAAGCAGCTATTGCAAATATTTCAAATATCGCTTCGCATATATCTTGCGCAACAACAAACACAAGACTAACAGAGATAATTTTAATATAAATTACATTAATATACATAATGATAAATGATATAAATTTTGCCAACAATGCCAGCAATAAAATAACTGAATATTTTTTTAGGTAGCTGTTTGTTTTATACTGAGCGTAGTACTTTTCTTGGTCTGCCATCCTAAAACGAAACAAGTTACCATTACTATAGCCATATACATAAGCATTTGCACAGTGGTCACAAGCATGCAATTCTCTCCTATCATTTTCTTTTTATTTTGTTTATCCAAAATACGGCCGCATCCATTTCATGTTCCTGTTTGAAGGACTATATGTCTATACCGATATGCAGGCCGTAGGACTAATAGTTTTAACTAATACTGGCTGTTGTATTTCATCAATATCTTCTAACTTTCCCCAAATATACTGTTCTTCCTTTCTGTACTTATGAAATCGAAAACTAACCGTGAATCCGTCTTCGTCAACAAACAAATACAAACAAAAACGCTCTTTCTTATATGCCTCTTTTAGTCTTTTTCCTAAAACATCTAATGCCTTGAACCCTACAGATAATACCATTACTTTCTCTTTATAACTATAAAATCTTTTTGAAAAAAATCACAAAGATGCAAATCATTATAACACCATTCATATCCAATTCGATCTTTATGTATTTCAAAAACCCGCTGCCAATCAGAATCCGTCCACTGTTGTTCCCATTGTTGTATTTCATCTCCGCGATTTTGTAATAAAATACAACCATTTGCCGTATACAATACGTTATTTAATGCTTTATAGAATAAATAATTATTTTTTAATCTTACTTTATTATCAATGGGTACTCTTTTTAATAGCTTCTTCATACACTCATTATATGTATACATTATTTTCACTCTCCTAAATACTATCTCGTTTTTTTGTACTTCTTCATCCTGTATTTTTTGAATTCTAAGCAGAGCAGTCTTGCCCTTTTCATCATAAAATTTATTTTATTTTTTCAATTCTGCTGTTGTACTGTCAATGACGGGATCTGGAGATGCGTAACTGTCACACTGTACCTACAAGCAGCTACCCAAACGAAAAAACAAAACTTCTGACTGATTACAAATTATATCTTTCAAAAAAAGTATGATGAGCAACTTTTATTCTCCATTTATTTTCTTTAAGAGATATCAAATCTAATGTAACAATATACGTTTGATCTGTAAATTGAATATGTACAGATGGTTTTTGACGCTCATCAATTATTTTCCATCCTTGATTACGGAAATAGGATTTTAAATCTTGTTCTGTCTTCTCCGGTGTCTTGTCAGCATATTTCGGAATGATATAGGTACGAATAGATTTAGCTATCAACGCATTTCTACGTACTAAAGATACCTCATCAACCGTATATTCCTCTAATGGAGAAATTGAATACAACACCATTTCCAGTTGGTTGATATTATGTTGGATTTGATCTTTTGCTAAAAAATTATATAAATTCCCGCCAATTACCCATACTCCAAACGCAGACATTTGAAGAACAATCCACACCGTAATTATTCTATCTTTTATTCTCTTGAATTTTCCCACTTTTCTTACCTTTTTTTAATTAATTCATTCGATGTGCCATTATCGTGTTCTCTTAATTATCTAGATATTGATAAAATTCTGTCTCAATTAACTTTAGATTGATAGGAGCACAATATCCTGTCAGTTCAACATACTTACTAGAATATAACTGCTTTATTTCATCAGGTATGTCATAAAATTTATTTTGTTCAGCATCATATAAATATGGATGGTAATACCAATAATCAGTCCAGTCAATTAACGAATAAAATGTTAATGCCGGATCAAACATTGGGACCTTCCCACCCGTGTGACTAAACTGAATAATAGCAAGATGGCCCATATTGTCCACAACGTCCAGTGTTCCATAACTGGGAGTTCGAAGCTTGAGCCTCGTCTTTTCTTTTAGCGATACCATTTCTTCCGCATCTCTTCGGCTGATGATAACAGTTTTCCCCTCAATGCCCCATCCACTAATGTACCCCTGGGGCTCTAACCGTAATATTTTTTTATCATTATTATCATTTTGAACCAAAGTAAGGAATTTTCCTTGTCTCAAAAATAACGTATCCTCTTTTGTAATTAATGGCGTCTCAGGCCTTTCCAATTGCATTTGTTCTATTTTTAAATCAGCTTTACTGATTTTATATAGGTGACATTCCGACAAAACATAGTAGGATTCCCCTGTAACATAAATTTTCGGATAGGCCTCTATTTTATCCACGTATCATTCAATGACTCCAATACAATCCGTTGTTGGCTATTGCCTTGCGTGATGATTTTAAAAACTAATTCATTGGGTGATTTGGAATTGATGTAAGCAACAAGAATTTTATCATCATCTATTTTACAATCCCACGCATTGCGATGAATTAGTTCTGGAAATACAAGCTTATTTCTATCCAACGTGACATGACGATACGTTTCTTGTGGATTAACAAAAATACACTTCTCTCCTGAATTAATTTCAAGAACAGTTAATGGACTCCACGTTATTTCTTTCTTGTCATGCATGAATAAAACTATCTCAAGAGAAAAAATGAATAGTATAGAGAGCAGTACAAGGATAAATATCACTACTTTAAATTTATTTTTCCTACGGATTGTAAATTTCTGAAACCAAGCCACTTGCAAACCCCCATTTCTCCAATTTCCAATTATTATATATGGAGATATTTCATCACTTAATCATTCAATACGTTCTGCTGTACTACGGACACCAGGCATTCTTGTCAACAGCATGACCAAACTGCTTAAAAGAAACCGGGATGTCTTCAACGCATTCACCGCCTTACCGAACCAACTTACATACTGCGTATTCACTATAAAATTAGCAAAAAAAGACGGTTCCTTGGGGGGAATAGGTATGCCTGCTCAACATCTTCAGACATCCGATTTCCACAAAGAACCGCCTTCGCTTTTCCGTATATTCTATTATCTATTCGCCATGCGTCGTATGACACACCAACAGACTGCAGCAGCAAGATACTACTGCTTTCCCTATTCCGTGTTTTCCTCATACACTTCCTCATTTTTATTACTACGGTGAATATAATTATAGTTATTTTTTATATGTTTTTCATTATATACTATTTCTCCATATTGCAAAAGCATGTATGCAAAAATTAGCATGTGTTTTATGCAAGTAGTCCTACGTCAAGGTTTTGTATAAAGTTAGGAACGATTGCATCTCTCTCAAATTTTAATTTAATTTTAATCTTCACACCCCATTTTTTAATCTTCGTAAATTGCAAGTTCAAATTGAACAAATATTTTCGTAAATTGCAAGTTCAAATTGAACAAATATTTTGTTAAGCACAGCCATTAATA
>CAVKEA010000005.1:0-61528 GCA_963655305.1 bacterium | reverse complement strand
TTGGGGCCTCTTTTGCTATAAAAAAACGGACTCAGTTATCTGAATCCGTTTTTTTTAATGAGGCTATTATGTTACAGCCCTCTGCCTATATACTCTGTATTAAAATTGATAACTTACTTTCTTTCGCTAAGGTGCCGGATTCTGGCTCGCAGCTTTCACATCAAAGATGCGAAATGCTTCGAGCAGGAAGTCCTTCACCGGGCACAGTTTGCTTCCAAGATGAAGCTGCGCACTACTTTCCTGTCAACGAGGGATGTACGACACCGGAACGAACGTCGACGCCCATGGCTTGTTCCAGTTGTGCAATGCCGACATTGTAATTGTACAGGGCTTCGATATGGTTGTTCTTCGTCGTATTCAGTTTGTACTGTGCATCCAGTACGTCTGTATTGGTACCGACGCCGGCTTGATAGCGGACGAGGGCAATTTTAAAGCTTTCTTCTGCCTGGTCTACAGCGGCTCTTGTCGCTTCGACAGACTGCGCAGCTGCTTGAATGTTGAGGTAGGCCTGTTTGACTGCCAGCTGTACAGATTCCCGTGTTTTTTGTTCATTTTCGCGGGCTTTCAGCAAAGCTTGTTTAGCCTGGGCTACTTTAGCATTGGTAGCGCCGCCGTCAAAGAATTTAAAGGTAACGCCGCCGGCTACGTTCCAGCCTTTGTTGTTGCTGGTACCTGGGAAGGACGTATCAGCCCAATTTTGACCGGCACTAACGGATACACTCGGCTTGTTACCGGCATTATCAATCGTAATCTGTTCTTCGGCCTGCTGCACGCTCAAAGCTGCCTGCAGTACTTCCGGACGGTATTTCATGGCATAGTCCAACGCTTCCTGCAGCGAAATGTTATATTGGTCAAAGGGGAGCTTGTGGTCTGCCAAGACGAGCTTCGTCTGCAGCGGCAGTCCCAAGATATTGTTCAGATTGGCTTCTGCGTTGGCAACGTCATTGCCGGCAGCTACGGCGTTGGATTTGGCATTCGCTAAATCTACCCCTGAAGACAAGACATCAATCTTGGCTACTGTGCCGACATTGTACTGTGCCGTCGCATTGTCCAAATGAGTCTGGTAGTTGGTAACAGCTTCGTTGGCAACATCTCGTTTTTGTTCTTTCATCAGCAAATCAAAATAGCCTTTGACGGCTGCCAGCTTCGTAGCTTGTTCTGTACGAAGCACTTCTTCCTGCGCCGAGGTTTTGCCCAGTTTTGCCGAAGCAATCGCCCCTTCTACTTTGCCGCCTGTATAAATAGGCAGTTCTACACTCAAGCCGTTGCCGAAGCTGTTATGGTCACTGCCCATAGCTGCTTTGCTGGCATGGCTTGCATTAAAGGAATAACTTACACTCGGCATTTTACCGGCTTTAGCTTCATTAATGGCGTATTCCGCGCTTTTCAGGTCATACCCGGCTACTTTGATGTCGCGATTGTAATCCAGCGCCATCTGTACGGTCTTAGGCAGTGTCAAATCGACAGCCTGATTAGGCGATACGCGGCCGACAGTAATTACCGGGTCAACTTCGTTCGTCTTGACGCGCTGAGCCGCTGCTTTTTCTGCATGCTGTGCCGTCGTTTCGGCAATCTGCTGTGCCAATTCTTCGCGCAGTTCCGGTGTAATATCAACAGGACGCACAGTCTGCGCCGTCTGCACAACCGGTTTTGTCTTAGCTTTCTTCGTTTGTTTTACGGCTTTTGCCTTTTTCGGCGTGCTGGCTGTCTGTGCTTCTACGCTTGCCAAATCGACAGGAACTACCGTATCTGCCGCGGATACGGCTGCTGTTCCTAATGTCGAAATCATCATAGCGATGAGTATGTTTCTGTACAACTTTTTGTTCATCTTGGGTACCCCCATCATTAGTCTATTCTATCGTCTTGCTGTGTATATTTTGAAATCTGTATCCTAAAATACATAGTTAATACCATAATAATTGCCGCCATCCCTTCGGCTGAACGGATGGGTAAACTGCCCGAACAGATACACGTCAGGCATGATGCGGTACTGCGCTTTGACGCGATACCGCCAGTCGTTGGGGTCATACCCTTCTAAGCTGAGGCGAAACGGTCCGTCACGGAAAAAATCCACGCCGGCACCCAAATCACCGTTGATAAGACCTGCACGGCAGTCAAACAATGATCCGCGGCGTCCGTACTGCAAATTGAGGCCCGTACCGTTTCCAATATTTTCTGCTCCTATCTGGGCAAAGCTATTGTCACGGTACACCCTAAAATTTACATGGGCACCTGTTTCCCCTTTTGTATGGTTATACAACAGGCCACCTTCGCCTTGGACATCGATGCCGCTGCCGCCGCCGAGGATTTTATTGACCTTAGTCGTAATCGCCGCCGTGTTGTGCAGGGTCGTTTGGATGTCTGCTTTGCTCTGCGGGTCCGTCGTCATATCTTCCATCGAATGGGCCACGCGGTCAAAGCGGTCTGTAATTTGTTTCATATTGGCTGCCATTTGGCGTACATTGTCAGACGTACTGCCATCGCCGTCAATGCGCTGCATGGATTCATTCATCTGCGAGGTAATCGCTGCCATATTGGCTGTCATCTGCTGAATATTGCCGGCATTGGTATCCATCATGCCGCTGGTTTTGCCTGTAATATTCTCGATATTCTGAATGGTGCCGCGCATCGCATTCTGCGTTTTGGCATCGCCGATAACGGCATTGATATTTTTGACCATGTCATTGGCACCGTTAATCAGCGTGTTGGCATTGTCCATGACATCATCCATGGTCTGTCCCGTGTTGCCGTCAATTGTATCGCCGTCTGCCAATATATGATTTTTATCTTTTCCCGGTGTGATGGCTACGATTTTTTCACCCAGCAGGCCGTCTGTCGTAATGGCGACTTTGGAATCCCGCGGCACTTCTATGCCTTTGTCCAGGCGCATCAATACATCGACACCGTCGCGCGACGGCGTGACTTTTTCGACTTTGCCGACAGTAACGCCTACATAGCGTACGGAATTTCCTTTTTGCAGGCCGTTGGCATCTTTAAATACCGTATGTACTTGGAAGCCCGGTTTACCAAAAATCTCTACGTGTGCCAAACTGAGGACTACACCTGTGAAAAGAAGGATAGCAAGCAAGGTGACAAATCCGACTTTTGCTTCTGTACTCCATTTCATATTGTTGTCTCACTTTCTCCGGGAAGCTCGCCGCCGTGAATGAACTGCTGCACTTCCTGGTCCTGCGTATGTTTGAATTCCTCTTTGGAGGCAATAAGGCGGAACCGGCCGTCCTGCAAAAAAGCCAGCCTGTCAGCCACGGCAAAAGCAGAGGTCATGTCATGCGTTACGAGAACGGACGTCGCCTGGAGATGATGCTGCATGCTGACAATCAAGTGGTTGATGTCCCGGCACCGCAGCGGATCCAGCCCGGCTGTCGGTTCATCATACAAAATCACTTTGGGATCCAGCGCAATCGCCCGCGCCAGACTGACTCGTTTTTTCATACCGCCGGACAGGTCATTGGGCATCATTTGCTCGATGCCGTCCAAGCCGACCAGATGCAGTTTGTCTTTGACAATGGCTTGTATTTTTTCTTCTGTATACTTGGTGCGCTGCCGCGGGCCAAAGGCTACATTTTCGCCGACTGTCAGAGAGTCAAACAAGGCAGAGTATTGAAACACCATGCCCATCTGCCGTCGTACTTCGTCCATTTCTTCTTCTGTATATTGCGTAATGTCTTCGCCATGAATCCAAATACTGCCGCTTGTCGGCTTTTGCAGGCCGATAATCAGCCGCAGTATCGTACTTTTGCCGGAGCCGCTCGCCCCCAGTATCGCCAATGTCTCGCCATCATAAATGTCTAAATCAATGTGATCGAGCACCACGCGTTTTCCATATGCGACGGTCACATCACGCAAACGAATCATAGGCTCTCCTAGTATAAAATGATGGATAATAAATAATTACAGATAAAAATAAAAATAATAGAGGTGACAACAGAGCGCGTCGTCGCCTGCCCGACGCCTTCGGCGCCGCTTTTGGCATGCATGCCTTCATAGCAGGCAATCAAGGCGATAATGCCGCCAAAAAACATGGCTTTTATCAGCCCGTAGACGACGTCGCTGACGGCAGTAAACAACTCGATAGAGTTGATATACGAAAAATGCGTCAGTCCGGCACCAAACACCGCGACGGCATAGCCGCCGGCCGTCCCAATCAGGTAGCCGTAAAACGCCAGCATGGGCACCATAATGACGCAAGCCGCAAACCGGGGCACTACCAGATACGCGACAGGATTGACTGCCATGCAGCGCAGGGCATCAATCTGTTCGGTAACTTTCATCGTTCCCAGCTCAGCCGTCATGGCCGCACCTACTCGGCCTGCCACGACTACGCCAGTCAAAATCGGGCCTAATTCCCGTCCCATAGCGATGGACATAATGCCGCCCAATGTAGACTGTGCGCCGTAGCGAAGCAGAATATCGACAATCTGCAGCGTCATGACCATACCGGCAAAGAGCAGCGTCAGGCTGACAATCGGCAGAGAATTGACGCCGAGATGGGCCATCTGGGCCACTGTCAAGCGACGCTGAATCTTGGGAAGCTGCCGCAGTGTCTGCATGAATAAAATGGAAAGGACGCCTATTTCTTCAAATATATGAAGCGTGAAGCCGCCTATTTTTTCCAATACATGCTGCACAGACCACCACTCCTCCCAAGCTACCTTCTTCCCTCTATTTTACTATACCATACTCTATCGTAAAGTAAAACAAGCGTCTGTAATTGTTAAAAAACTGTAAGAAAACTTAAAACGCGTTTTGAGTTTTCTACAAGTAAGATAATAGCATTTTATCATCAAATTGGCAAGAAAAAATACGCTTTATGCCGTCATTTTCATGCCTCGGTATTTTTTATTTTTTAAGTATGAGAGCCTATATGATATAATACTTAATATATAATGATTTTCTGCATTATATACTCTGTCAACACGGCAAAGGAGTGACGCCAAATGAATGAAACGATACAAACATTAATCAACCGCCGCAGTATTCGCAGCTATACGAGCCAGCAGATTTCCGAAGAAGATTTGCAGTTGATTTTGAAAGCCGGGGAATATGCGGCTACCGGCAAGAGCATGCAGCCTGTGACGATGGTCGTCGTCCAGGACAAAGACACGATTGCCCAGCTGACGGCAATGAATGCTAAGATTCTAGGGATTGACGTAGACCCGATGTACGGTGCGCCTACGATTATCGTCGTCCTGTCCGACCCGCAGATTTCTCCAGTCAATTATTGGTCTGACGGCTGCCTGGTCATGGGAAATCTTATGAACGCTGCCGCATCACTGGGACTTGGTTCCTGCTGGATTAACCGGGCTAAAGAAGAATTTGAATCGCCCGAAGGCAAAGCACTGCTCAAAAAATGGGGCCTGCCGGAACACCTCGTCGGCATCGGCCACTGCATCGTCGGCTATGCTGCCAAACCAGCCGCCCCGCCTAAGCCGCGCAAGGCAGACTTTGTCAAATACGTTCGCTAGCCGCTCGCTCGGCACGAAAAAAAAGAGTAACAGCATACCGCTTTTGGCTGTCATGCACTATGCTCTTCCTTTAAAAGTTTGTAGTTTGAAGAAAATGAATCGTACTGCTGCAAACTATGTACGTAAAATGATATAGTAAAAAGTGGCTGTGACAAAATGGACTAAAAATTCTCATTTTGTTGCAGCCACCTTTTGTTTTTTTACTTGTCGTTTGCCGCAGTCACGTTGCAACATAATACTATGTATTAACTCTCAGCAGCAAACGCAACACGTTTGAAGAAAGGTCTGCTGCATGATGACGAAAAACATTTCATGCAGCAGGCCTTCTTTTTTCATATTGTTTTTATATATACATATGTATACGTCTTAATTACATCCGATCGTATATATCCCGTGCCAAATAAGACAAATCAGAAAGAGCCTGGGCTTCGTCGGCAATGCCGTCTGCCATCAGGCAGCAGACATACGGCGCGTTTTTTTTCCAAATGATGCCGCAGTCATGGTATAAGCCGTCCAGCTCGCCTGTTTTGTGGTCTACGCGGACCGTATGAGGAATCTGTGCCGGCAGGATGCAGTTATCTTCCTGCTGGGAAAGAATCTGCCGCATTGCAGCATCTTCCTGCGGTCCCAGACAGCGTCCCTGAGCCAGATGCAGGAGGACATGCCCCATATCGCTGGGCGTCGTTTTGTTTTCCCGCCCGGCTTTCGCTGCGTCAAAATCCATCATTTTCCGCTGCAGTATCGTCCGGTTCATGCCCTGCCGGGAAATTTCTTCATTGATCGCCTCCATGCCCAGCAAATCAATGAGCATGTTGGTACAGGTATTGTCGCTTTCCACAATCATGTGCTGTACCAATTCCCGCACAGTGACCGGCGTACCTTCCGGCTTTTCGCCAAAGGAGCCGCCGTCTACAGGCTGCTGCAGCGGCAGCACCGTATCAAAAGAAATACTGCCGCTGCCGACCTGGCGAAAGGCCTGAATCATAATCGGTATTTTAATCAGGCTTGCCGACGGCATACAGCGTTCGTTGTCCGTAAACGCTTCAGTATCTCCCAACGACTGACAAAACACTGAAAGGTTGAGCGGCTGCTGCAGGCGTTTTTCTTTTTGCTGCTGCAGCCAGTTTGTATGCAGATTCATCTTGAAACCACTCCTTTATGTATGCTGCGTATCCTGCCGTTTTTTTCGGCAGGCCGGACAGTATCCGTATAATTCCAACTGATGTCCTACGACTTCAAACTGCGTTTCCTGAGCGACTTCCTGTTCAAAGGCCGTCAGCGGACAGTGCGGCAGTTCCACAATCTTATGGCAGCACAGACAAATTAAACGGTGCTGATGCCCTACAGAGCGCAGGGAAAAGCCATATTTGCGAATGTCCGGCAAATATGTCTTTTCTGTCAGTCCTTTCGCTGTAAACAGTTCCAAAATACGGTAAATCGTAGACACGTTAATTTTTTCTCCCTGCAGCAGCAGGTCTTGATAGATGCCGTCCGGCGTCAGCACGCCGGCCTTGGCAATCAGCATTTGCAGAATTTCGCTGCGGGCTTTCGTATGTTTCATGCCGTAGCGATGTAAATAGGCTCCAAAATCCGTTTTTTCACTCATACGCATCGTCCTCCGCAGGCAGTTACTTCTTTATACGCAATGACCAGCAGCAGCATGATAACCGAGGTAATAGCCGTGATGCCGCCAGGCGCTGCATCTGCCCAAAACGAAATAAACAGGCTGATAATAATGTCCAAAAAGCCAAACAGCACAGACAGCTCCAACGTCCGGCGAAATCCTTTCTGCAGCTGCAGTGCCGTCGCTACGGGCAGGGCAATCAGGGAGCTGATAACCAAAATGCCGACAATGCGAATGGCAACGGAAATCGTCGCCGCTACCAGAACGGCAAAAATATAATTGATGAGCTTGGTCTTGACGCCGGCAATCTTGGCACCATCTTCATCAAAAGTCAGCATTACCAGCTGAGGATACAATTTGATAATCGTCAGCAAGGAAATGATGCTCAGTGCGACAACGGACCAAACGTCTTCTTTGGTAACGGTCAGCATACTGCCAAACAAGAAAGATTCGACATTGGCATGGACTAGTCCGGCACTCATGATAGTAATCGCAATCCCAACAGAAATCGCCAAAATGATAACCAGGATAAGTTCTGCATAGCGGCGAAACCGCTGCCGCAGGACTTCAATCAGAACGCCGAACACAGAGGTCAGGCCAAAGGCACTGAGAATCGGGTTGATATCCAGCAACAGTCCCACGGCTACACCGGCCAGGGACGCATGAGCCAACGCATCGCCAATCATAGAATACCGCCGCAGTACCAAAAACATGCCAATCAGCGGGCAAACCAAGGAAATCAGCACGGCTACGATGAAGGCATTTTGTATAAACGCATAGGCAAACATTAAGCGTCACCTCCCATATTATCCGACACGTATTCTTGAATGTAATCCTGCGGCGAGCAAAAATGCCCGTGCCCGCCTACGACGTGAAACATTTTCGTCGAATTGTGTACGGCAAATTTCAAATTATGTTCGACAGTCACGACGGTCACGCCATGCTGCTGATTCAATGTTTTGATAAACGGATACAGTTCCATCTGGCTTTTTACGTCAATCCCCGTCGAAGGTTCATCAAAAATAAGCAAATCCGGTTTCCCCATCAGGGCGCGCGCTATTAATACTTTTTGGCACTGCCCGCCGGACAAGTTGCCGATAAGCTGGTCTTTCAATCCATAGACATCCATTTTTTCCAATGAATCCCGAATGATGGCTTTATCTTTGAGTCCCAGTATGTGCCGCTGGCAGTTTAATACTTCATATACGGTAATGGGAAATTGGTTCATCGTTTCAAACCGCTGCGGCACGTAAGCTCTCTGCCTGAACGTATCCGTAATGTTGCCCCTGCTCGGCGACAGCAGTCCCAAAATCAGTTTGATAAGCGTACTTTTGCCGCTGCCATTTTCCCCGACAACCGAAATATAATCGCCGTCCGCAATGGTCATATTGATATCCTGCAGCAAATACGGGCCATGTTCGTACGCAAAAGAAACCTGTTCTAGCTGTATCATAATAACTCCTTCTCTGGCATAGTACTAAAATAAACACGACCTTTATTATACGCACTCGCAAAAGAAAATGCAAGGCATTTGCATTTAGTTGACAGATATGGACAGCAGTGCTATGATATGCTCTATAACACAAATGCAAACAATTTGCATATACTTTCTATGGGGAGGAATGAATTCATGAAAAAATGGCTGACAGCTGCACTGCTGTGTATTCTTTCACTCGTATTATTGACAGGCTGCATGCCTAACGATACAGAAAATGCGATGGATGCCCAGGACGGCAAGTTAAAAGTCGTCGTTTCGTTTCATGCAATGAAAGAGTTCGCTGAAGCAGTCGGTAAAGATCATATAACCGTCGTCACGCTCATTCCGGACGGAACGGAACCGCACGATTTTCAGCCTACGACCAAAAGCCTGAAGGCCTTAAGCCATGCCGATGTGTTTATTTATAACGGCTTGGGTATGGAACCTTGGGCTGCCAAAGCCATCGAAGTCGTCGAAAATGATGCCATGATTTCTGTAGATGCCTCTCAGGGCGTGCCGGCTATTTCGCTTGCAGAGGAAGACGATTCGCTGCTGCATCATCACGGCCACAACGGCCACGGTGCCCAAGATCCGCACTGCTGGCTCAGTCTTTCCTGCGCCCAGATAGAAGTCCAAAACATTGCTGATGCATTCTCCCAAGCGGACCCAGAACACGCCGACATATACCAGCAAAATGCCGACGCTTACAAGGCACAGCTGCAGCAGCTTCTAACGGACTATCAGAAAAAGTTTGCTGCCGTTCCCAATAAACAATTTGTTACCGGCCATGCAGCCTTTGCGTATCTCTGCCGTGATTTCGGCCTGAGCCAGAACAGCGTAGAATCCGTCTTTGCCAGCGGCGAACCGAGCACGCAGCAAATGGCAAAACTCGTCGAATACTGCAAAGCGCATCATGTAAAAACTATTTTTACGGAAGATATGGTCAGCCCCAAGACATCACAGACGCTGGCCCATGAAGTAGGCGCCAGCGTACAGCCTATTCATACACTGGAAAGCGGTGAAGGCGACGCATCCTATATAGACCGCATGACAGAAAACTTGGAAGAAATTTATACGAGCCTGCAGTAACCCAGAGATAAAAACAGACGGTTCCTGCCTGCCCATTCTATGGATAGACGCAAAAATACGACAATCGCGCAGACAAAACATCTACGCGATTGTCGTATTTTTTATTCCGCAAACTTATAGGCTCGTTTGCCGCTATGTTTCGTTTCATACATAGCACGGTCACTTTTTTGCAGCAATGCATCGACATCTTCCAGCGCCGCAGCAGAAGCAATGCCAATACTGGCTGACAAGCCTGCAAAATCTGTATTCGCCTCTACAAAAACTTCCAGCCCTTTCAGAAAACGCGCTGCATAAGATGCCAGCTCTTGTTTAGTCCGGCTGCCCTGCAGCATGCTGACAAACTCGTCGCCGCCAAAGCGGAAGGACAAACCGTCTGCAAACACATTCTCCAGCATCTGCGCCGTCTGATGCAGCAGCGTATCACCTACCAGATGACCGCAGCGGTCATTAATCGTCTTGAAATTATCCAGGTCAATATAAAAAATGTGCAGCGGCTGATGCATCATTTGTTCGTTGGCAACATATTTATAAAAATAACGGCGGTTATACAGCGAAGTCAAATCATCTGTTTCTGCCGCACCAATCAGCTGGTCCATCAAGCTTTTTTCATCGGTCACATCAATGGCACAGCCTACCGTACCGATAAGCTCATGGTTGTCATCCCAAATAGGCGATTTATATGTGCGGAACTGGCGCAGGCCGCGCTTCGTCTTCACTTTTTCCTCGAAAAGCAGCGTCTTCTTGGCCTGGAGTACTTCCTGTTCCGTTTCCAAACAGACATATTCCCCCTTGGCATATTCTTCCGGCTCCAAATCCCAAATATAATAGTGACCGCGGCCTGTAATATCGCTTTTTTCTTTACCTACGGCGCGACAGAAACTGTCATTCACCTTCAAATGGGCACCGCGAATATCTTTATACCAAATAAGCGGCGGAATACCGTTAATCAACGCCTCTAAATATTCATTTGTCAGATGCGCATCCTTAATGACTTTAATATGCGCAAACAGTTTGTGCAGCCGGTAATCCAACAGCTTATCCGTTAGCGGCAGCATCCACATCTCATCCAGCTCTGCCAACGTGCTCTCACTGAGCCTATCCAGTTCCTGCATCGAACCCAAATATACTTTCATCGCACGTCCCGGAACCAACAACTCCAGAGCCTTTTCCAACACATTAGCCGGTGCCGCGCAAATCAAAAGGTCGGCAGCCTGCAAAGAAGCATCTATTTTATCAGTCCAACTCACTTCATTGGTAAACCCTTCCAACGACGGTAAGGCCGCAACTTTCTCATATAACCTGTTGTCACTGCTCAAAACAGTGATTTTAAAATGATAATGATACATGACATTCCACCTATACCTATATTTTTCTAATACAAAACACGCAACTTGTTTATTTACTTTAAGTATACCACAGGAAGGACTGCAAGGCTATTTTTTGTTAACCTATCTTTATAAGATTTTCATTTATCATCTTATTCTTTTACCTGCTTTTTTTACCAGGCATTTTAGTGGCTGCACTGCATCTGACTGCCATTCATACTGAGCCATTTTCCCAAAAGGGGGCTCCGCACAACGCGGCAAGCCCCTTTTTGTTTACCATTTTTTGTATATAAATTGTTGTATTCGTATGGTAAAAATAGAACTGTTTCCGTTACGCTTTCTGCATCAAACCTAAAATGTAAAAAAAAGAATGGTGCATGATGGCAAAAAACATCATACACCATTTTGTATATATATCGTGCTAGCCCCTGTAATCCCCTATCTAGTGACTTGCTGTCACTTTTTCTTCTACCGTTTCTGTCGATTTTTCTTCCTGCAGATGTGCATAGTATTTTTTCGTTTCTGCTACGACAACACCGCTCAAGCCAATCAAGGCAATCAAGTTTGGAATGGCCATTAAGCCGTTTACAATATCAGCCAATACCCAAATGACATCCAGTTTGATGAAAGCGCCGCAGGCAACGAGAACGATAAAAATAACACGGTACGGCATAATGCCTTTGACGCCAACGAGATATTCTACACAGCGTTCGCCGTAATAGTTCCAGCCAAGAATAGTCGTGAAGGCAAACAGCGTCAAGCCAATGCAGAGAATCATGCTTCCCCAAGCAGGATATGCCTGCAGGAATGCCGAGTTTGTCAGAGCTGCGCCGTTCAAATCCCCTGTCCAAGCGCCGCTGACTACGATGACCAATCCCGTCAATGTGCAAATAATAATCGTATCAATAAACGTACCTGTCATAGAAATAAGACCTTGTTCAGCAGGCCATTTTGTCTTGGCTGCTGCGGCAACAATCGGAGCACTGCCCAAACCGGATTCGTTGGAGAATACACCGCGCGCTACGCCGTTGCGCATCGCCATGAGAACCGTAGCTCCCAAGAAGCCGCCGGCGGCAGCTGTCGGCGTGAAAGCGCAGACAATAATCTGTTCAATAGCTGCCGGTACTTTATCATAAAAAGCAATCAAAAAGCCTACTGTAGAAATAACATAAACAATCGCCATCGCCGGAACAATTTTGGAAGCGACTTTGGAAATCGACTGCAGGCCGCCAATCGTAACTGCGGCAACGACGATAGTCAAGACAACAGCCGTATATTCAACAGGCACGTTGGTTGCCAGATTCATGATTTCTACAATGGAATTGACCTGTGCAAACGTCCCAATGCCAAAGAAGGCGACGAGAACGCCAAAGAAAGCAAACAAGAATGCCAGCGGCTTAAATTTTTTGCCCAAGCCGTTTTCGATATAATACATAGGGCCGCCGGAAATATCGCCGTTTTTATCAACGGTGCGGTATTTGACTGCCAGACAGCCTTCGGCATATTTAGTAGCCATGCCGACGAAAGCCGCCATCCACATCCAGAAGATAGCACCGGGACCACCGGCGTGAATTGCCGTCGCAACACCAACAATGTTGCCTGTACCCACCGTAGCGGCCAGCGCCGTGCAGAGTGCTTTAAAGCTGTCTACGTCGCCGTCGCCCTGGTTTTTGGCTGTAAAAATAAGTTTCAACGCCCGCGGCAGTCTCACTACTTGCAGTAAATGCAAACGAACTGTCAGCATCAAGCCGGTCCCAATCAGCAGTACCAATAATGGCGGCCCCCATACAAAACTGTCAATCGCATTCAACGTTTCCAACATAATCCCTTACCCCTTTACACTGTATATTTTATAAATAAATACAAAAAAACCTATCATCAGCATATCCTCTGAAGATAGGTTCATAAAAACAGCATACCAAATAAAAAATTATATTGATGCTATCCTCTGTCCTTTTGCCTGAGAGATTGGGAAAGAAATTTCTCATCCTTGCACCTTCGGCGCCCGATTAGGGACTCTCCAGAGTCGTGTCTGTACACGGTCCTGCCCACTGGGCACCTGAGAGTTTGACTCCTTCGGTAGGTCACCTGACCTTCTCCCATGTACTTCGTCCACTTGCTATGTGATTTGATTGGAATTATACGCTATCTTTTTCTATTTTGCAACCCCCTTTCTTACAAAAATGTATTGTGAATAGACATCTGTGTGTGTAATATTCGAAAATTTATAAAGATGTTATAGGATTATTTATAAAATTATTTTAAAATCTCTTTTATTTCCAAAAAATTATACGGAAAAGCAGTGCATATATAAAAATTTAAAAATATTTTTTGACACCACAAAAAAAAGTAATTCACGCACAGCACAGCTGCATCATGAATCACTTCTGTAGGTTATAAACAAATTTTTATATCATCAATCGCCGCCATCGCAGTCTGCTGCCATTTCAGCGGCGTAACGGCAATGTGGCCGTGCCGAATAGCTGCCACGTCGCTGTTGTCCGGCGCACCGTCCATATCGATGTCACCGACAATATGATAGCAAATACTGCCGTCTTTGTCTTGCCGCGGTTCGATGACATTGTGATAAATCTGCACGGTCTGCGGCACTACACGGATATTGTCCAGTGAAATATCTCCCTGCGGCGGCACGTTGACATTGAGGATGCCCGGGAATTTTCCCTTGACGATTACGTTTTCTATCAGCTGCTGTATCAACCGCGCCGTCTGGGCACAGCGGTCTGCGTCCATTGGATACATAGAAGCAGCGATAGCCGGTATTTGATAATACGGCCCTTCCATCGCAGCAGAAACGGTACCGGAGTATAAAACATCGCTGCCCAGGTTATAGCCGTTGTTGATACCGGAAATAAGCAGCTGCGGCCGGTCTTTGACCAAAAAATACTCCATGGCCATTTTGACGCAGTCTACTGGCGTGCCGGATATAGCGATTTCGCGAATCTGCGTATCGTCCTGCGCCATTTCCCGGCAGTATAAAGGCTTGTTAATCGACATGGAATGGGACGCCGCGCTGCGCTGCCCATTGGGGGCTGCAATTGTCAGCCGATGACCGCAGGCAGCCAATTCGCGTTTGAGTATCTGCAGTCCCTGCGCCCGCACGCCATCATCATTGGTTAGTAAAATATGCATCTATTTTTTATTCTCCTTACGAAGCAAAGCCGCACTGTCATAGGAAACCGCCCGCGTGTGCACGGTATGGCTCCATTTCATTTTATGACGGTCTTTAAATCCCAGGAAATTGACAGGAATCCAACTGTACATAAACAGCGGATAGACAATCAAATACGCCCAAGATTTAAGGGGAACCTTGATTTGAAGTAACACAATAACCGGAATCAGATATTGCCCTATACCGATAACGGTCCACATCTGTACCGGCACAATCTGATACAAAATATTGGTATACAGCGGAATATACGAATTGATATAGGCCATGACGGCATACAGCGTGGACATCATCATAAAAAACGGCTGTGACAGCGTAATAATCCCGTCCAGCATGCGAATGTTGCCGGTCTTGATGCCGCGGGCAAACAGCTTGGGAATAAATCGTTCGCCGCAGTCACACTGCCCTTGTGCCCAGCGTTTGCGCTGACGGCACGACTGCATGAACCCCAAAGCTTTTTCATCATAAATAATCGCATCATGAGCCCAACAGGTGCGCACGCCTTCCAGCAAGACTTTCATGGAAAATTCCATGTCTTCTGTCAGGCAGTCGCAGCCCCAGCCGTATTTGCGGACAATATCCGTAGCAATGCACATGCCTGTGCCGCCCAAAGCCGTCGATAAGCCGATGTTGTATTTGGCCAAATGCCACATGTGGTTAATCAGCCAAAATGCAATGGAAAACGTGCCGGCAATCCAAGTATCTGTCGGATTTTTGGCATCCATATATCCTTGAATAACTTGTTCTCCCTTGCAGAGGTGATTGTTCATTTCACGCAAAAATTCAGGATGCACCAAATTATCCGCATCAAAAACGACAAAGGCGTCGTACTGTTTTTCCTGCGCCAGCATCTGCGAAAACATCCAATCCAGCGCATAGCCTTTACCGACTTCTTCCGTATTAGTCCGGACTTTGACAATCGCCCCGTGCTGCCGGCATATTTCAGCCGTATGGTCAGTACAGTTGTCCGCTACGACATACACGTCATACATGTCTTTGGGATAGTGCAGTTCTTTGAGATTGTCAATCAGCTGCCCGACGACAGCTTCTTCATTATGTGCGCAAATAACAGCCGCAAAGGTGTTTTTAGGCGCAGCAGTTATTTTTTCTCTTCGCTTGATAAGGCCAAACATAGCCAATATAAAGTAATACAGTGTATAAAAAACAATGATTACTTGAACGGGTATCATGATGATATCCAATACATGTTCCATACATGAATCTCCCTATATGCCTAGTGAGCAGCGTTCATTGCCGTGTTGACCAAGCCGAATACGATGTACAGCAGGAAAGGCATCGTAATAATCAAATGCCAATCGATAAAATACAGTACCAAAAGCCCAAAGACAATGGCAACGGCCAAAGCGGCTTTATGGAGTACATCCGGGCTGGCTCCTTTGAAATCCGGATTGTGAATTTTGCTGACCAAATGATAGCCCAGAGCAATGACAATAATGCCGATAAGCCATGCCGGCAGCAGCGCATGCGTGCCTGCAATTTCACTGGCAATGACATAGGTAGCAATCAGGCAGCCGCCGTTTGGAATCGGCATGCCTTGAAAATAGCCGTGAATGACGGTGGTATTTAAGTTGAAACGGGCCAAGCGGACACCGCCGAGGGCTGCGTAAACAACAGCCGGAACGGCACCAATCCAACCCAAATCCTGCAAAACATACGTATAAATCAAAAAGGCTGAAGCCGCGCCAAACGATACGACATCCGACAAAGAATCCAGTTCCTTGCCAAATTCGCCTGCTACTCCCAGGGCACGGGCTGTACGGCCGTCACAGGCATCGCAGGCCATAGCCAGCAAAATGCAGATACCGGCCCAGGCAAACATGCCATGCAGTGTCATAATCATGCTCAATACGCCAAAACCCAAGTTGCCTGCCGTAAATAAGCAGGGTATTACATTTTTCATTTGACAATCCTCCCAATGATAGTTTCGCCGCCCCGTACATACTGTCCTTTTTCGACAGTAATTTCTACATCGTCATGGACATAGACTTCTGCACAGGAACCGAATTTGATCATGCCATAGAGCTGCCCATGGGAGAGCGTGTCTCCCAGCGTGACCCATGATACAATGCGCCGCGCCAAAATACCGGCAATGACAGTAACCAAAATATGAGTTTTATCATTTTCAATCCCGATAGAATACCGTTCATTTTCATACCCAACGCCGTCTTTATACGCCGGACGAAAGCGGCCGCAGGTATACTGCTGAAAATTAATCGTACCTGCCAGCGGTGCCCGATTGACATGCACGTCAAATACAGATAAAAAGATAACTATTTTTCTGCATCTGCCGTCCATGTAGGTATCTTCATGCACGTCTTCAATAGCCATGACTTTTCCGTCAGCCGGAGAAACCAATGCGGTATCATCCTGCGGGATAGTGCGACGAGGATTTCTAAAAAAGTAGGCAAAATACAATGCCAGCAGTGCCGGAATAACTGCCGCATAGGCATTGACAAAATAGCCCAGTGCAGCGGCAATCAGTGCCGGTACGGCAATGAATATATAGCCATCTTCGATTATAAAGGGTTTATTCAAGACCTCACCTCAAATCTACTTGACACCTTTTCCCCATTTGACGGCTGCGACAAACCGAGGCAGAGCCAGCATCCGTTTAAAGCGGGTCGGTTCTTTTAACAAACGATACAGCCATTCCAGCCGATGTTCCTGCATCCATTTAGGTGCCCGGCAGGCTTTGCCGGACAGTACGTCCAGCGTACCGCCTACGCCCATGCAGACACACGGTCCTAATTCATAGAGATGGTCATGTATCCATTTTTCCTGTTTTGGCACGCCCAAGGCTACCAATAAAATCTGCGTACCGCCGGAGCGGATTTCTTCAATAATCTTACCTTCCTCTTCCGGTGTAAAAAAGCCTGAATGCGTACCTGTCATATTCAGCTTTCCTACCTGCTGCTGGATATTTTCGGCAGCTTTTTGAGCTACACCTTCTGCGCCGCCAAAGAAATAAACAGCCGTTTGGCGTGCCGCCGCTTCACGAAGCAGACTGCACGCCAAATCAACACCTGTTACACGCTGTTTAAATCGTTTTCCCTGCTGTTCTGCAGCCCACAGCACGCCGGCACCGTCCGGTACGACTAAATCGGCATGCTGCAGAATGCCTGCCAGCTCTTTATCAGTTTGGGAACGCATTACCATTTCAGCATTTGCTGTCGCAATGGACGCCGCCCGGCCTTCATCAATGCATTTGAAGGCGACTGCAACGGCTTCTTCCATCGTGACATTCCAAATAGGGATGGATAAGATATCTATTGTACTAGTCACCATTATCCTCCGCTTATGATTAGTTTACGCTATAGTTCGGAGCTTCCTTCGTGATATTGACATCATGCGGATGGCTTTCACGAAGACCTGCTGTCGTAATCTGAATGAACCGCGTATTTTCAATCATTTCTTTAATATTGTGGCAGCCGCAGTAGCCCATGGATGCACGCAAACCGCCAACCATCTGGAAAATTGTATCTGCTGCCGGGCCTTTATACGGTACGCGGCCTTCAATACCTTCCGGAACTAATTTCTTGGCATCTTCCTGGAAGTAGCGGTCTTTACTGCCCTGTTCCATAGCAGCCAAGGAACCCATGCCGCGGTATTCTTTATAGCTTCTGCCCTGATAAATAACCGTCTGTCCCGGGCTTTCTTCTGTACCTGCCAGCAGGTTGCCCATCATGACCACGTTGCCGCCGGCTGCGATAGCTTTGGCCATATCGCCGGAATATTTGATGCCGCCGTCAGCAATGATAGGAATACCGTACCGCTGAGCTACTTTAGCACATTCGTATACGGCTGTAATCTGCGGTACGCCAATGCCGGCAATAATACGGGTCGTGCAGATAGAACCAGGCCCAATGCCGACTTTGACAGCATCTACACCGCATTCAATCAAGGCTTCCGTTGCTTCGCCCGTTGCGACGTTGCCGGCAATAACGGGCAGATGCGGATAGGCTTTTTTGATTTCTTTCAAGGTATTCAATACGCCCTGGGAATGGCCATGTGCTGTATCAATAACGACTACATCGACTTTGGCAGCTACGAGGGCATCCAAACGATCTGTCATGTTGTGCGTAACACCGACAGCAGCGGCTACGAGCAGGCGGCCGTTGGAATCTTTGGCAGAGTTTGGATATTTAGTAGCTTTTTCGATATCCTTAATCGTAATGAGGCCTTTCAGGTTGCCTTCGTTGTCTACGAGGGGAAGTTTTTCAATGCGGTGCTGGCGCAAAATGGCTTTTGCGTCTGCTAATGAGGTGCCTACAGGCGCCGTAACCAAGTTTTCCTTCGTCATGATGTCGCCGATACGACGGCTCATGTCTTCTTCAAAACGCATATCACGGTTGGTAATAATGCCTACGAGTTTTCCATCTACGACAATAGGCACGCCGGAAATACGGTATTTGCCCATCAATTCGTTGGCGTCTGCCAGCAGATTGTCCGGATGCAGGAAAATCGGATCGATAATAATACCATGTTCAGAGCGCTTTACCTTGTCTACTTCACGGGCCTGTGCCGCAATAGACATATTCTTATGAATAACACCAATGCCGCCTTCACGGGCAATTGCAATGGCCATCGGAGCTTCCGTAACGGTATCCATGCCGGAGCTCATAATAGGAATATTCAGTTTGATATCTTTCGTCAGATTGGTTGATACATCTACGTCTACAGGCAAAACGTCAGATTTTGCCGGTACCAGCAATACGTCATCAAATGTTAAACCTCTCATACCAAATTTATCAGATCTCATATTTGCACCTCTGTTTATAAAATATAAGAAATAGGGAAAGAGCCCTAAATAGCTTACCAACTATTATAACGGATATATCGCAATCTGTACATATTTTCATTCGCACTTTTCTAAGATTTTCTGTCAGTTATTCCATAACCCTTGAAAATTTCCTCCAAACCGCTGCCGCAGTACGTCCAAGATTAGTTTTTCGTCTATATTTTCTTTCAAATACGCAGCAGCCCTGTCTCTGGCCGCAACCAACAAATCGATGTCCTGCACAATGTCTGCCGCTTTTAAATCCGGCAGGCCATGCTGGGCACAGCCAAATAATCTGCCGGCACCGCGAAGCAGCAAATCTTTTTCAGCCAGTGTAAAGCCGTCGTGGATTTGTTCCATCCAGCGGAGCCGCTGCCGCGTTTCTTCACTGCCGCCTTTGGCCAGCAAAATGCAGTACGCCTGCTGACTGCCCCGGCCTACGCGTCCCCGCAGCTGATGCAGCTGGGCCAAGCCGAACCGTTCGGCACCGTCGATGAGCATGAGCGTCGCGTTGGGAACGTTGACGCCGACTTCAATGACGCTGGTCGCCACGAGGAGATCTATCTCGCCGTGTTGAAAGGCTTCCATTACCGCTTCTTTCTCTTTGCCTGCCATCTTGCCGTGTACGAGGCCGCAGTGCCGTTTTTTGAAAACGGTCAGCCGCAGCTCATCATATAAAGCCGTCGCAGCCTGCAAATCCATCGTTTCTGATTCTTCTACCAACGGGCAGACAACATAACACTGCTGGCCGGCCTTCATCAGTTTTTCCATAAAAACGTAAATCCGCTGCCGCATCGCTTCGCCTACAGCATAGGTTTTTACTATTTTCCGTCCCGGCGGCATTTCCCGAATGGATGACACATCCAAATCACCGTATACCGAAAGAGCCAGCGTCCGCGGAATCGGCGTTGCCGTCATAAACAACGTATGCGGTGCTTTTCCTTTATGCTGCAGGGCAGCGCGCTGTTTGACGCCAAAGCGATGCTGTTCATCCGTAATGACCAGCCCCAGCTCCTGAAATGCCACATCATCCTGAATCAGGGCATGGGTGCCGATGAGGATTTGAATCGTACCGTCTTTTAATTCATCCAGCAGTACGCTTCGTTCTTTGGCACTAGTCCGGCCGGTCAGCAAAGCAATGCGAACGGGCATATCGTGAAATAAGCGGCCAAATTCTTCATAATGCTGTACAGCCAAAATTTCTGTCGGCGCCATCAAGGCTCCCTGGTAGCCGTTTTCGACGATCTTGGCCAGTGCCATAGCTGCTACCACCGTTTTCCCCGAGCCGACATCCCCTTGTATCAGCCGCTGCATAGGTACTTCACTTTCCATATCGTTTTGTATATCCAAAAAAGCCTGTACCTGGCCTTTAGTCAATGTAAAGGGGAGCTGCGAGACAAACTGCTTCAGCAGCTTTCCATTGGGGCCGCATTTGATGCCCTGCCGTTTCCCTTCTTTGCGGCGGCGCAGCAATAGTCCCAGCTGCATGTCAAATAGCTCTTCAAAAGCCAGCTGTTTTCGTGCCTGCTGCTGCTGGGCTCTCGACGGCGGAAAATGAATCCAGGCATAGGCCTGCCCGGTCTGCAGCTGCGAATGGCAGGCTTTTCGTCCGCCGTCCCATCCCGGCAGCAGTGAGGGATTGGCCACTGCCGCCTGCAGGGCAGCCTGTACGGTTTTGCGCACATCTTGCTGCCGCAGCCCGTCTGTCAGGCCATAGACAGGAACCAGTCCCTGTCCTTCGGCAACGCCTTCTTCCGTCTCAGGCCCATTCATCTGCCGCCGGCCATAGGCCCATTCCATTTTACCGAATGCCGTCATCGTCATGCCCTGATGAAACAGTTTTTTCTTAAAGGGCTGATTAAACCACGTCATTTCTACGGCGCCGCTGGCATCAGCCAATATGACTTTCAACAGCGTCAAGCCGCGCCGCGGCCGCATTTCCTGCACGCTGCGCACGGTGCCGCAGACCAGCACCGGTACAGGAGACGGCAGCGTAACTTCGGCAATCTGCTGGATATGGCTGCGATCTTCATATTCTTTGGGAAAATACTGCAGCACATCGGTAATCGTATGAATCCCCAAACGGGCAAACAACACTTCTTTGCGCGCGCCAATTCCCTTTAGTTGGCGAATTGAACAATCCATAAAAAAAAACTCCTTGTATTTTTCTCTTTTTTATTGTATCATATTTTGTAGACTTTTTTATAAATATAACTTGATTTACCCTATCTTTTATGATAAGATTTGTATGTTGTACTGTAGATGGTGCAGGGAGGTGTAACCAATGGCAAACTATTGCGAAATTTGCGGTAAGGGAACAATGAGCGGCATGAATGTCAGCCATTCCCATTTAAAAACGAAAAAAACCTGGAAACCGAATATCCAGAGAGTACGCGCTATCGTAGACGGCGAAGTAAAACGTGTTAACGTATGCACTCGCTGCCTTCGTTCCGGCAAAGTACAGCGTGATGTTTAATCCTATATAAAAAAAGATGATTCTTTACCGAATCATCTTTTTTTATTTGCCTTTATGTATATGATGTATTGCCCAAGAGCCGTTCAGCCATTTGAACGGCTCTTTTTTCAATGCCTTCACACTGCAGAATGCTCTGCGGGTTATTGGCTGTTTCCAACATGGCAAACTGTCCGGGCAGACTAAAATTTTTATTGCAGTTCATCGCATCAATCACTTGCTCAGCCACCATATCGCCGCCGCTGTAGCCGGAAACGACGAGGGCATACACGTATTTCTGCGCAAAGGAATCAAATTCCAGTCGAAACAATGCGGTCAAACGATTAAAAAATGCCGTCAAATTGGCACTTACAGCATCGTTATAATTAGGACAAATAAGCATCACCGCATCGGCTGCCCGAATGGCAGGATATACTTTTTCCACAATGACGCCGCCGTAAAAGCATTCCCCCTGTTCACCAAAATGGCGGCAGGCCTCATAGCTGCAGCCGCGGCAGTCGATGACAGCCCCGTTGCGCAGGGATATTTCTTCTACATCAATCGCGCCGTGCAAATGCCGGCGTACCATTTCCCACAGCAGCAGCGTATTGGATGTCCTGCGGCTGCTCGCATGGAGCACCAAAATACGCCGTATCGGCTTGACAGCTGCCGTCTGCACCGCGTGGGCAAAGGCACACACTTTCTGTACCAGCCGGGCCGCGCTTGCTGCATATGCCTGCCAATTCGTCACGCCCTGCACGGCAGCCTGCGTATTGAAATTGTACAGGGAACCCGTCGCTTCTACCAGCGGTTTGCCGGGAAAGGCACAGCCTGCCTGATTTGCCAAAAAAATCAATTCCCGCCCGATTTTTTTCGTAAACCATTCACCAGGCCCGTCGATGAGCACGGCGCCGCACCAGCCCTGCAAGCACAATGGCTGGGTTGCCAGCCAGGAAATCAGCCGCACATAGGAACAGGTCATTCCTCCCGGCGGCAGCGCAACGGCAAAAAGAAGGGCTTGACACGGCAGACCTGCCGGGCAGGGCCGGCAAGATGAAATAAATTCGCTTTCATTCTCATACAGCGTGTACGCTTGCCCCTGAAGCGCATGTGAAAGAACCTGCTGTATGCGCGCAACAGACGAATCGTCCCAGCCAATCTTTACTACATGAAGCATAGGCCCCTCTCCTTTCTTCTTACGGCAGACGGCACAGATGGAGATATGATTGTTTCAGCCGTTCATACAGCGGCGCGCAGACGGCGACATCTTCGTACAGCACGCCCTGTTCATTGATTCTGTTTTTGATGCCGAAAAACGCGCCCGTTTCTGCATCACCAAAATACAGCGACCCATAGTGCCACTGATGCCGCAGGGTCAGCAAAATAGATATCGCCGCAGAAGACAGAGCCGGCGCAATATACGGCTTGTATCCCAACTCGCGCACGGCCATATTGGCATGGATTACCCTTTTCGTCAAGGCTTTGGATATATCATCATGATAGGCGATAATGCTGTCTGCCAATACCAGATCGCTGCCGTGCGGGCCAAAGGCTCTCCCTTCTGACAAGTACAAGGAAAATTCTGGATTCCGTTCGGCATAGTACGCCGCACGGGCATTCATCACTCCCAACCCATATCCTTGGATTTGAGACGGTGCCAGGCCGGATGCCTGCCAAAAGGCTTTGCACAACGGTTCTACAGGATCTGATACGATGCATACTAATCCCTCGAATGCCGCTTCGTGAGCCAAGGCGGCAAAATGCTGTACCAGACTGCGGTTGGCCTCCAGCTGCGCCATGCGTACATCGTCGGCAGTCCCCAGCGGGGGCACTCCTTTGCTGGCACAAAAGATAAACACATCGCAGTCAAACAGCTGCGTCTCTTCCACGATTTCTACAGCAGGCAGTATGGGCATGTCACTGCCTACAAATCCGGCAAACGGATACCGTACTTGATTGATTTCCATTTCCAGCCGCTGTGTATTTTTAGTATTTAAATCACAAATGCCAATCCGGCTGATGACGTCGGCCCCCAGTAACCGCAGGCCGATAAGCATCGTCGTTCCTACATCTCCCAAGGCCAGGATGTGCACGTTGTATTTTTCTTTGCCCAGCGGATTATAGGCTGTCAAAGACAACGGGGCTGCTATGCCGGCCGCCTCCGGCAAATCATGAATGAAATATTGAATCATACCATCGTTCCTCTTTCTGCATGCAAAAATGCACTGTCGCCCCACCGCAGCCGTACCAGCCGTTCTATATCATTTTCAATAAAGCGAGTGGGATCCATATTTTCATCAAATGTAACGCCGACATCAACATCCGGAATGCGGGGATAGGTAATCACTTCGCCAAGCCGCTTCAGCGTCAAGCGTTTTTCATACGTTTCCTGGTATACTTCCTGCAGTGTATGCATAATCTGTGCTGCGTTTTGCAGACACGTCAAAGAATACCAGTAGATAGCCTTGGCATCGCCGCGGCAAATAAACTGCGGATTGACATACGGCAGTATCAAATTAATGGCCGGATTGCGGTCATAGCCGCTGTAGTTGTGTGCATTGTCGATACTGTCTCCGCCAATAAAGGGATAGCAGTCCCTTTCATTCAGCCATATTTCCAACGTCGGAAGAAAATACGCGCTTTCAGCCTGGATATGCTTTTCAGCCATCATGTCCATCGCCCGGCCTGTCATCACGCCAACCAGTACTTTTTTAATATCAACGCCGTTTTTCTGCAAATACGGCGTCAGCATACGCATGCGATGTCCTTTGTGCAGCAAATCATCAATAAGAATGACCGGCCTGTTGAATGATTTTATCGTTTTGACTTGATTTTCCACAGGCGAATAATGATGAGATTCGGCAATCGTAAAACTTTTGACCAGACGGTCAAAATATTTTTCGATATGCAGGCTTTTGGTCACCGTATTGGGCACCAGCACATCGCTTAATGCCTTGCCGAACGGGACAGACATATAGGGACCGCGCCGCTTCTTTTTGTCTTCTGCAGTAGAAACGCCATTGATTTCAGCTACCTTATGAATGATTTTATGATGAACAGCACTCATCGCAAAAGACAACAATAATTTTCCCGGATAAATCTGGTTGAGTACTGCCAGCAAATTCTGATGCGCCCGCGTAATCGCCTGCTGCACGCGGGGGTTTTTATTAAACGGATTTTTAATCGTCGTTTCTACATCCCGGAAAATAACAACAGGGGACTTCATATCGACAGCATACAGCGGATAGGCTCCATCAGGCGCAATATTGACAAATCCCTGCTGTTTCAGCGCCGCAATGACGTCTTCATCATATCCGGCTTCTTCATCTGCCGGATGGTATACGGCATAGGTGAAATCGCGCGCAATTAGTTCTGTCAGCAGTTCCGTAATCATCATTTGGCTGACATTGGCAATGCTCGACGAATGATTGGCATATAAAAAGCCAATACAGGCAATGCTGCCGCCAGCGGCCCGGCGAATATGGGCTGCTGCTTCCGTACTGCTGAATTCCTTGAGCAAATCCCGTGTACCGACACGATGAACTGCCCCGTATGCAATCATGGTTTTCTGCGGGCCGGCGTCATCAATATAGAGTGTCCATACATTTTCTTTTTCCACGTATCGGTCCAAAATATCCGTGTGATATCCTTTTTTCCACAATGCGCCGCAAATAGGCCACAAACTTTCCGCCCCACGCGGCTTAAAGGCGCCAATGCCGATTTCACGTGCTTCCAGCACATGTTTATATGCCGGTTCGCGTAGGTACATATTGTTGTCATAGATAAACTGCTGGGCTGCTGCATCAATTAGGTTGGAAATATCACGGTTTAAATCAATATTTTCACGGATTTTTGTCGAACTGATGTCTTCGTAAAACTTATCCAGCGTCAGCTGAATCACCTTTCCTGTTATGCTGTATTCTTTCGTTTCCTGCGCCTTGTCTTCACTTCGCCGCGTTTCTCTGGCAAAGGCAATATGATTTACTGTATGGATAGAATCTGCTGTCGGTGCTGATTTATATGCCGATGCATTTTGAATGACGTCTGTCCCTACGGCAATATACAATTCTCTGCCGGCAAAAATTTCTTTCAGGCGATGAATGTCCTGCGGATTGGCAATATTGACCGGTATATCATCAGGAAACGGATATATATCTTCTTCATCAGCGACAGACATATTCATAATTTTACGCCGCATCAGACGGGGCTGCGTATGTTTGGACCAAGAAAATTCATCCAAAGCTAAATATACGTCAAATCCCAAATCCCGAATTTTGCAGGCAACGGCTTTATGCCCCAGGCTAAAGGGATCAAAGGTCCCCGGATAAAAGCAGGCTTTGCGATGGGCTGCAAAGGAAAACGTTCCTTCTGCAAATTGATGCTGCCCAATATAGCGGTACATATGGTTGAGTACGGCAGCATTACTGTAAAAATCCAGCGTTTCTTCTGCATTTTCATCTAAAAGAACCAGCAGTTTTTTATAACAATGGGCAAAGAGAACATCTTTCTGCGGCAGGGCCATCTGTACGCTGCCAAAAATAAATCGTCCCATATCACGAAATGCATCACGGCTCAGCTCTTTATTATAATGGGCCACCGCTTTTATCATAATATACAAGAGCCGCAGCTGCCGTTTTTGATGGCCGGCCGTATCTTCCGGAAAAGCTGAGGCAAAGACAGCAAAGTGTTCCAAAATAACGCCTACTGTATGAACCATCGCCGATGCCAGCTGGATATTGGCTGACACGATCTGAGACGCAATCGTACTGATACATTCATCAAACTCCTGCGGCGGCAGTTTAAGAATCATGCGCCCCAAAAATTCCGGCATGTATTTGGCAATCTGGGGATCGCCGATTTCCAAGCCGTTAAATAATTCCACTGCCAATTCATTGCGCTGTGAATACGTCATCTTGTCGGCAATGCGCAGCAGGCCTTCTCCTGCTGCCTGACGGACAAAAATAGTTTCACTGACTTTCAGCAAATTCGTCAAATGCATGCCTAAATGCATGACGTCGCCTTTACGGCACTGTTCATCCACGCAGCGCAGCATGAGTTCTGTATTCGCAACTTTGACAACCCAATGCGTTCCCATTTTTAAATCAACTAAAAACAGGCTGCCCTCGTTTTCTTCAAAACGGCGGCGTTCCGCCGGCAAATTCATGACCTGCAGCAGTTCCTGATACCAGCGCTTGCCAGCATATGCCGGCAAAACATGCCGTGCCGTAAGCAGTGCGGCAATACGCAGCGTATACGAGTCCGATTGGAGAGCCTTGAGGATAAACGGCTGTGCCGTTTCCATGAACGTGCCGCAAATTGCCGCATTATCCATATCAGCCAAGGCTTTCAGCAAGATAATATACTGTTCATCTGTATACGTGCCGGCACTGTAATATTTTTTCAGGACAGCAAGATATACCGTTCTGTCTGCCGCCGAACAGTGATCCAGTACGGAATTGACAAACGTACTGAAACAATAGCCAATCCACTGTGTATGCTGTTCTGTGAAACGAATATCCGGATGCAAAATCATCTCTGTATACTGTGCAAACAGCGACGCATTCGTCACGCTTTTGCGGGGCAGCGATACGCCCTGCGGCAGTTCTTTCGTATAGGGGTCATTAAAATCAGCAGTAATACGTCCCATAAGTGACGCCGCCTGCATGCGGATGTCTCCCTCTTTATGGGACAATAATTCATACAAAAAGGCGACTATCATTACTTTTTGATGTTCTGTCATATAGGTAGAATACTCTTCAAAAATCCCCATATATGTGCGAACATTTTTCCACAGCCGTTCACTGCGCGCGGCTTCGATTAATTTGCCAAAATCGCTTTCGTCCCGAAAGAGGCTCATAAGCCGGATATTGTGGTCAATCGCTGCATATTTTAATTGGTCTACCACCTCTTGGCCGTCCAGCAGTACCTTTTCTTTGACAGTCCGTCGCTGGAGTGCTGCCGGGCGGTTTGAAAAATCTGCAGGCAAATCCACACATACGCCCTGTTCCTTCATAAATTGTTCAAAGTCCGCCAACTTGGCATATACTTTTTGATACCGCTGTTTCTTGGCAGTATCTACATTGTCCAATTTGCTCAAAATAACGTCAAACGCTTCAGCCAAGGTATAAAAATGAATCACTTCTTCGCCCTGTTTGCTGCGAGTACTTTTGACGCGAAAATCGGCGTATATCAAAAGCAGCGATTCAACGGACAGATTTTCCAATTCCAAATCCCAGACAGAATGATTGGCTGCAATATGACCGATGCCGGATAATCCCCTGCGTTGGCACCACATGCCCGTATAATAATAATGTAAATAAGGGACCCGTTTTTCTTCATTTTTTTTGCAGCCGTATTTTCCCAAGTCATGACAAGCCGCCGCGCCGGAAATCAACGCCGTATCTACGGGAACACCGGCTTTCGCCAGCTGCCGCGCTGCATATACGGCGACATAATGAACACCGGCAATATGTCCCAATGTATTAAACGGAGAAATATCCGCGCCAATACGCATGAATTCATACATATATTCATCGGCAAAAATACGCTTCATGATCAGGTATTCCTGCGTATATCCCTGCCGGATTACTTCTTCATAAGATAAAAAATCAAAATTTTTAGTCGGATCGAATGCATGGTTTCTCGCTTCATATTCATACAGTCCGCGTAAAATCTGCATGAAAAGCAAGCGTCCCAGCCGATACGGTTCTGCATCGCCATGCCTGACAGGCGTCCCGTCCCAGCAGGTCCACTGCGCGCCTGTACTGGGAAATAGGCGTTCCAATACACTGCAGTAACAGTATGCCAGCCAGCCGCCTTCCGGTACTTGCTGCCATACGGAAGCGGTCTGCAGTACCTGAAGAACAGCAGGAGAATAAAACCAGCCGTCTTCACTGCGGCATGTCCATAACGCAGTTGCTTTTTGGGACAGCTGCATCGTCTGCATCAATTGCTGCATATCCTGTCTGTCCAGTCCGGCAGTCTGCAGAAATTCCGGCTCCTGCAGTGCCTGCTGTATGGCCTCATAGAGGGCAGTCGTTTCCTGTGTCATCGCTTCATTCTCCTGTAAAATCCAAGAACCCTGCATGTATATAACAAAAAAAGACGCCAAATGGCGTCTTTTCCCTATGCCATTTTATTCGTGATACAGCTCTTTATTACGTTTGACAATTTCCATAACAAGATTGGCTGTTTCTTCAATTGCTTTTGAAGATACATCAATAATCGGACAGTGCAGCCGGCGCATTACGCCCCGCGCATACGTTAATTCTTCATTGATGCGTTCAATATTAGCGTAGCTGGCATTGGAATCCAAGCCCATGCTGCGCAGCCGTTCCGAACGAATAAAATTTAATTTAAATGGGTCAATAATCAAGCCGACAATTTTTCGTGCCGGCACTTCAAACAATTCCGGCGGCAGTGCGACTTCCGGCACCAGCGGCAGATTGGCTGCTTTGACTCGTTTATGTGCCAAATACATGGACAGCGGCGTTTTGGAAGTACGGGATACGCCGACAATGACGATATCTGCCTTCAAAAATCCCATCGGATTTTTGCCGTCATCAAACTTGACAGCAAATTCAATCGCTTCTACCCGTTTGAAATATTCTTCATCGAGCTGGTGAATCATCCCCGGTTTGGTCGTCGGCTCCGTCTCAGTCAGCGTTCCTACACCGGCCAGCATAGGGCCGATAATATCAATTGCCGTAATATGAGCGGCATTCGTCAGCATTTTTAGTTTGTTGCGCAGTACCGGTGAAATAATCGTATAACAAATCATGGCCTGATTTTCTACGGCTTTCTGCACCAAATCCTCGACTTGTTGTTCTGTCCGTATGTACGGCATGCGCGTAATATCAAATTCCTGCTTGTCATATTGACTTGCTGCTGCTCTGGCAACTCGTTCAGCTGTATCCCCCAATGAGTCTGAGCAGGCATAAATAATTGGTTTGCTCACGTTACGTTCTCCTCCCTAAGCCGCATTCTACAAATAAGCGGGTAATGTTCGTTTTGGATATTCTTCCTACAATCTGCAGTTCTTTACGTTCTTCATCGTCTGTATCCATGACGCGGACAACGGGCAGACAATCTACTTCATATTCAATCATCCGCTGCGCTGCTACCAATGCCTTTTCATGAGGCTGTACATAAATCAGCTTGCTGACAGGCGTCATGACCATACGCACCGGCAGCGCCCGCAAATCATTATTTCCCATTGCGGTTTTCAGCAAATCTTTTCTGGATACTACGCCGGCTAGTATATTATCTGTCCCGACGAATACCGTGCCGACATCTTCTGTAAACATTGCAATAATAGCATCATACGCACTAGTATGTTCTCCCACAATAACAGGCTGCGAGAGACATGTTTCAATATTAATATCCATAATAGCTTGAGATAGCAAATCTTTTTCTTGGTCGCCCACAAAAAAGTATCCCAGTTTAGGACGTGCGTCAATCAATCCCAACATCGTTAAAATTGCCAGGTCAGACCGCAGCGCTGCCCGTGTAACATGGAGCTGATTGGCTATTTTCTGCCCAGTAATCGGGCTGCTTTCTTTCACAATACGCAAAATCGTTTCTTGCCGTTCCGATAGCATATCGCGGTTTCACCTCCCAGGGTACAATAATATAACCATTTTTACTAATATCATATCACATTTACGCATTTATGTATACTATTTAAGTGGATATACTAAAAAGGCGGGCCAAAAGAAATAGGAATTTCCTTTGGACACCGCCTTTTACGCTATCTGTATATCAAATTACCATGTATAATCTTCTGTTTCTGCACGGCCTTTTCCGGTCAGGGAATCCATTAGGATACGCTGTTCGATTTGTGCAACATGTTTACGTGTTGCAACAACGGCATCCGGATTGACAGAAATGGAATCAATCCCGCTCTTGACGAGGAATTCTGCAAAATCAGGATATACGCTCGGAGCCTGGCCGCAAATCGATACGGTTTTACCGTCTTTATGCGCTACGGCAATCAAGTGGCGAATGGCTCTCTTGACAGCTAAGTTGCGTTCATCGAAGAGAGGTGCAACGGTTTCGTTATCACGGTCGCAGCCCATAATGAGCATCGTCAAATCATTCGAGCCAATCGAATAGCCATCAACAAATTTATTGAACTGATCGGCCATAATGATATTCGACGGAATTTCTGCCATGAGCCATACTTTAAAGTCCGGGCCGCGGTGCAGTCCTTCGCCTGCCATAATGTTGACAATCCGTTCCATTTCATCCACGCGGCGGCAGAACGGAACCATAATGTTCAAATTCTTAAAGCCGTATTCTTCCCGTACTTTGCGGACAGCCTGCAGTTCCAGCTTGAACGCTTCAATGTATTTGGGATCGTAATACCGGGAAGCGCCGCGCCATCCTAAAAGGGCACTGCTTTCCTGCGGTTCATACGCATCGCCGCCTTTCAGGTTGCGGTATTCGCTGGATTTGAAATCGCTGAGGCGGAGCGTTACTGGACGCGGAGCCAATGCCTGGCAAACTTTGCGCATGCCGTCAGCCAGCTGATCGACAACACGGTCTGCCTGACCAATTTCAATCAAATACAGCGGATGTTCATGAATAAAGGTCGTCCAAATAAATTCTTCACGCATCAAGCCAATGCCGTCGCAGGGAAGTTTGCCGTATTTTTCAGCCAAATCCGGGTTGCCGAGATTCATATAAATCTTGGTGCCGGTAATCGGTGCCGGTTCTACAGCAACTACGGTCGTCGTTCCTGCCGGAGCGGCTTCTTCTTTCGGTTTAACAATGTCAGATACTACGCCGGCGTATACAATGCCGTTCGTTGCATCAACGGTAATTTCCATACCGTCTTCAATCGTCGTCGTGGCTTCTACGCTGCGGCTCTTCGTGCCGACAATGCACGGAATCCCCAATTCACGGCTGACGATAGATGCATGGCAGGTCATGCCGCCTGCATCGGTTACAATGGCTTTGGCTTTCTTCATAGCCGGTACCCAGTCCGGTGCGGTCATCGTTGTAACGAGAATTTCGCCGTCTTTAAATTCAGCAATCTGAGCCGGATCTAAGATAACATGGGCTTTACCGGCAGCACTGCCCGGGCTGGCAGGCAAGCCTTTGACAACGACGCTGCGTTCCGTCGTAACAGCTGCTTTTTCTTCTTGTTTTTCCTTATTTTTCTTAGACCAAACCGTTTCAGGACGAGCCTGCAGCAGCCATACTTTGTTATCCCGTTCGTCAACGCCCCATTCCATATCCATGTAGCAGCCATAGTGGGCTTCAATCGCTTTGGCGTAGGTTGCCAATTCTTTTACTTGTTCATCGGAAATAACCTGTTTTTTCTGTTCATCTTCGGGAACGAGCTGTTCTTCGCAGTCACCGCCTGGTTTGCGTACTAATTTGATCGGTTTCGCATTAATCATCTTGGAAAGAATCGTCAAATCATCTTTCTTGACTTTGAAATTATCCGGCGTAACCGTACCTTGTACTACATATTCGCCAAGGCCCCAGGCCCCTTCAATCGTAATAGTCGAATCATCGCCCGTTACCAAATCTACAGTAAACATAACGCCGGCGGCTTTGGAAAATACCATCATCTGAACAGCTGCGCTCAATGCAACAGATAAATGGTCGAATCCTTTTTTCGTACGGTAGTATGTCGCACGGTCCGTAAAGGTCGAAGCATAGCATTCTTTTACTTTTTGAATGACCATATCCGCACCCTGCACATTCAAATACGTATCCTGCTGGCCGGCAAAGCTGGCATCCGGCAGGTCTTCTGCCGTTGCGCTGGAACGTACGGCAACAAAGGGATTGGCTTCTCCCACTTTTTTACCTAATTCTTCGTAGCTTTTCCGAATGGCATCTGCCAAATCGTCCGGCATATCTGCTGCGCAGATAGCTTTGCGGATATCTGCCGTAACATTGCGGAGCTGGATAGGATCTTCTACATCGGTCAGACCCTGCAGTAATTCTTTTATTTTCTTATCGAGTCCGGTAGCGTGCATGAAATAGCGATATCCTTCTGCAGTCGTTGCAAATCCATACGGTACAGGCACGCTGGTCTGTGATGTCAATTCTCCCAAAGAAGAGGATTTACCACCAACTAATGCTACGTCACCCCGACGCAGTTCATCGAACCATAATACAAAAGCTTTCTCTCTATCCATTGCCATATCCCTTTACCTCCTGCGATAACGTGTATACTAATTAAAGTGTTTTCACCATTATAGTACTCTATTAGTCTAACCTTGTCAAGATAATTCTTTTATTTATTGTATATTATTTTTATAATATCATATACTATTTTATATGTTATATTTTGTATTTGATGCGTATACTTTAGATACAGCTGTCTTGGATTCGCCGTACTTTCATGATACAAAAGTATCTATACATATATAGGCTTATAAACATGAATATGCTATAATAAGGAATTAGTAAAGTTTATTTATCTATGTCAAACCATTATGGAAACGAGTTTGACATCGTCCGCGCCCGCTAGTTTGGCACCCCTTGTCGCACCCGCTTTATATTAGGAGGATATATGTACACACCCAGACGCAGAGCAAAACACGCTAAAAAATCAGGGCCGTTTCGCCGCATCCGTCTCTTGATTGCCTTCTGTTTTGTCATTGCCGCCGGTCTTGCCTTTGGTTATATCTTTGCAGCATACCAAAGCCTGCCGGCTGTCAACAACAACATGAGGCCTGCTGTATCATCACAAGTTTTTGATATTCACGGACGGCTGATTACAACCCTTCATTCTGACCAAAACAGACTGCCGATTGATATCAACAAAGTCCCGCCCAATTTGCAAAATGCTTTTATTGCCGCTGAAGACAACCGATTTTATGACCATATCGGCATCGACCCCATCGGCATTGTTCGTGCTGTGATTACCAACTTCACCAACCGCGGCATTGCCCAAGGGGGCAGTACGATTACACAGCAGCTTGCCAAAAACGCATTTCTTTCACAGGAACAAACGCTCAAACGTAAAATTCAGGAAGCAATGCTTGCCTTAGAAATCGAACGCAAATACAGTAAAAAAGAAATTCTGGAAATGTATATGAACCAGATTTATTTTGGACAAGGTGCTTACGGCATTCAAACCGCCGCCAAAACATATTTTGACAAAGACGTCAGCGAGTTAACGCTCAAGCAATGCGCTATGCTGGCAGGTCTCCCCAAAAGTCCAAATTACTACTCACCGTTCAATAATTTGAATGAAGCTAAAAACCGCACGAACACCGTAATCGACCAAATGGTCAAATACGGCTATATCTCTCAGGCTGACGGCGAAGCCGCCAAAGCGGATGATTTGGAATTAACCAAGAAAAAACAAACATCCGAAAATGCGGAAACAGCTTCCTTTATCGATTATGTATCACAGCAAGTTGCTGCTAAATACGGCGATGATGCTCTCTACAAAGAAGGCCTGAAAATCTATACGACGATGGATGCTGAAAAACAGCATGCTGCCGTACGGGCACTGCGTCATTTGCCGGATAACTACCGGGATAAAAACGGTTTGCTGCAGCCGCAGGCAGCGATTGTTTCCATTGACCCCAAAACCGGTCATATCTTGGCGATGGTCGGCGGCCGCGGCCAGGACAGCTTCAACCGTGCCAGCATGGCCGTTCGTCAGCCTGGTTCTGCCTTCAAGCCATTCGTTTACATGACGGCACTGCAGCATGACATGACACCGGCTACGACGATTGAAGATAAACCCGTGACATACGGCGGTTGGAGTCCGCAAAATGCAGGTAAGAGCTTCAGCGGCACGATGACCCTGAGCGATGCCTTAGCCAATTCGGTCAACACCGTTGCCGTCCAGTTAGCGGATAAAGTCGGCACAAGCCGCATCATTGCCAATGCCAAAAAGATGGGCATTACCACATTGGATAAAAAAGACGACAATCTGGCAATGGCGTTAGGCGGTCTGACTCGCGGCGTTACACCGCTTGAAATGGCCAGTGCCTACGGGACCTTTGCCAACAAAGGGGTTCATGTCAAACCGACAGCCATCATAAAAATCCTTGACAGAAACGGCAATGTGATTGAAGATGAAACGTCGCTCAACCGCAACGAAACGAAAACGCAGGTCATGACGGAAAAAGAAGCCTACGAAATGACCTATATGCTGGAAGGCGTCATCACACACGGCACTGGCACGGCAGCCGCTATCAGCCGCCCGGCAGCCGGTAAAACAGGGACTACGGACAACAACGTAGATGCTTGGTTCGTAGGCTATACACCGGACATCGTAACGGCCGTTTGGATCGGCGACGACACCGGCGCACACAGCCTGGGCGAAGTATACGGCGGTACGATTCCGGCAGAAATTTGGCGTGACTATATGTCTGCTGCTACAGAAGATGCCAAATCGTCTGAATTCTCCGTTCCTTCCGGTATGGAACGCATAACAGAACAGCCTAAAGACGAAAAGAAATCCAGTGCAGCGGATGACACGGCAAAGAAAAAATCTGCCGCACAAAATAAATCCAATCAAGATAAGCAAAAAACATCGGATACAAAGAAAACACCGTCACAAGCAGTCCGCAACAATAAAGAACAATAACTGCTGAAAAGAATATACAGACTCCCATATGCCATATCAAAAAGATGGCATATGGGAGTCTTTCGTTATAAAACTGCCACGGCAGCCGGCAAGAAAAGCAGCGCCGCTCTCATGCGTCCCTATTATTTTCGTACTGTCCCGTTCCCGTACTGCCTGCATGCTTCGTATTTTCACTGTCTGTTTCAAGTTACATACAGCTGCAGATGATGTTGACAGTACGGAACCGCTCGTCTAAACTTTGTATGATAGTATTTTTATAATACTGTCATCTCCCTGTGCTGTCAGTACACATTGGCTGGCTAATATACCCACTGCAGCAACAGGGAGTTTTTTTATTTTCAGTATTGGGTCTTGTACTCGCTGCAACGCAAAAAAAGAGGTTGCCGCTTTGTGCGACAACCCCTTTTCATGTAAATTCACAGTAGATGATCTCCCTGCCAGCTATCTAGAATTAGTGCTGAGCCGGAACCGTAACCGGTTTTTCTTTTTCCATTTCCATGCCTTCCACCTTAATCGTATTGTGGGACAAGGCGCTGATTCCCAAGAACATGCCGCCGCAGACAATCCATTCTGCATAAATGACATGCGGCAAAATGCGGACAGCTGGAACAAACATCCAGGCTACCAAGACGACAATCGACGCGATAATCGTATAAAATGCAGCTTCTTTGGCGCAGTATTGAGGTGCATACATCGTCATCAGCACGATAACGCCAAACGCAGCCATCAGGGAAAGTCCTGCCATCAATGTGGCAATAATACCGCTGATGGTCAATGCACCGCATAACGTCAACAATCCCAGCAAAACAACAGAAATCCGCGTAACGCGCATGTATTTGGCATCGGACATATCCGGTTCGATAAACCGTTTATGAATATCGTGAGAATACAGCGTTGCTGCCGATAAGAGCAAATTGCAGGCCGTGCTGACATCAGCCGCCCAAAGAGAAGCCAGCGTAACACCGGCAATCCACGGATTCAATGACATAATCAATTTAGGAAGTGCCGTTGTTGCGGAAATATTCGGATACATTTCAGCAGCAATTACACCAAGAAAAGCAGCAATAAATCCAACAGGAAGCATTACCAAGCCGCCAATAATAAATCCTTTCCGTGCCGTCTGTACATCTTTGGCCCCTAAAGAAATCTGAATAATCGCCTGCAAGGAAAGATTTACCGTAATCAAAACAACAATCCATGTAATAATGGTCATCGGACCTACGCCGCTGATAAAATCAAGCGAGTGAATAGTCGGTGCCTGAATAGCTACTACGTCTATTCCTCCGGCTGCTGCCAAAATAAGAAATGCAGCTACGGTAATGCCAATATACTGCAGCGTAACATTTAATACATTAGACTGGCTGGCAGACCACATGCCGCCAATAACGGTAATCCCGATGAAAACGACAGCACTTACCAGCATGCCTGTAAGCGGAGTAAAAATAGCAGGCATCAAAGCCGACAAGATAGCGCCGCCGGCAACAAACTGCAAACTCATAATGACGAGCTGTACCAGTACCTGACAGAAAATACCTGCAACGGCGCCTTTTTTATCATAATACCGTTCCAGCATTTCCGGAATCGTTGTAATATTCAGGCGGCGATATTTTTTAGCTACTGTCAGCCCCATGACAATCGCACCGATGCCCCAGGCAGCAGTATACCAGCCGGCAGACAAGCCAACTTTATAGGCTTGTTCGGCTACGCCAATAGTCGAAGCACCGCCGACAGCCAGACCAACAATCGACACCATAATCAATGGCGTCGTCAATTTGCGGCCTGCCAACACATAGTTTTCTGACGAGCCGGCTGCTCTGCGTTTTACATACCAGCTGATGCCAAAAAGCACGCCAATATATACGAGAATAATAAAAACTTGAATCCATGTTGTCTCCATGAGAAAAACCCCTTTCCCTCTGCACAATATAATAAATAATCCTACTCCCATAAAAAAATCGTCCCTCCATAGAGGGACGATGAACTCGCGGTACCACCCTGCTTATCCAATTCACAGTACAAAAAAAGGATGATACCCAAGGGACGGAAAGTTCCGCGGTACCACCCTAATAATCTCGAATCAGATCAACTCATAGCATACATAACGGCTGCCACACCGGCTCGACCTACTTCACGGTTCAGTCTTGCAGTTCAGGAAAGAACTTCACACTGCATCACTTGCCGGTTTACACCTGCCACCGGCTCTCTGCGAAGGTATCTACAGCCCTACTTTTTTCCATCGACACTTTTTTCTGTGGGAATAATAGTGTTGTTGATGTTTATTATACTAAAATTACGTTAAATGTCAATAGAAAAACCCCATTTTCTATGTATTCAGTACTTTAGCCCGCAGCAAAATGACTACTTCCGTATCTTTGGCTGACTTATACTGACTGCGGAACAGCCTGCCCAACAACGGCAAGTCACCTAAGAGAGGCACTTTTCGAAAACTTTCCACTTCTTCCCGGCTAATCAGTCCGCCGATGACCAATGTCTTGTCCGGCTCCATGCGCACTACTGTCTGGGCCTGTCTGGTAGAAATCCGATACGCTTTCAACTCATTGACAAAAATAGGCGTACTTACTTCTGCTGCAAGCGAAGCCGTCACACTGCCGTCCTGGTGAATGCGGGGTATGTATGTCAGTTTGATGCCGGCCTCTTTATATTCCGTCGTCGTCGACTTTTCTCCATTCGACACATATTCAGTCTGTACAGGAATTTTATCACCAATAAAAATGCGGGCTTCCCTGCCGTTGCTGGCTACCATATGCGGCTTGGCCAAAATCCGGGCTTTTCCTTTTTCTTCCAAAGCCTGAATCTGCGCGTTAAAGGAAAAAAGCTGCTCGTGCCCTGCGCCGCCCTGCACACTGGACCAATTCCATTCTACGCCCAGATTTTTCATAGCGTTTTTATCAATAGAAGCAATCTCCACCTCTACGTCTACCTGCTGCGGAAGACGGTCAATCTGCCGCAGCAGTGCCTGTACAGCGGCAGCTTCCTGCCAAGTCGCTCCGACGACCAGCGAATTGGTATCGTCATGACAGCGAACATCGGCTTCAGGGACCACTGCCCGCACTGCTTCCCGTACATCTTTGGGCGAAGCATACTGCAGTTTCCATGTATGAAATGTCCTGGCACCTTCTCTTTTTCTCCCTGCCGTAATCGTCTGTACATTCCGGCTTTTATCATAAAACAGATTTTGACTGACAGCAATCGCCTCTATCGCTTCGCTGGCAGTAACATCGGTAAGATGCATGGTCATTGTCCCCTGTATCGTATCATCTAAAACCAAATTCAAGTTTTCACTGCGGGCCAGGCCTTCCAAGACCGACCGTATCGGTGCATCCTGCACATGAACAGAAAGTGCTGCCACTTCATACATCGGTAGGCTCCACAACGCTAAACTCAACAGAATCATCGCACTTCGATAGTTCATAGTCATCTCCTCATTACATCGGAATTTCTATAATTACGTCTTCTTTCTGCAGTCCCACGGCACGCGTATTGATGTATACAATGCGATAGCCATTCAGCACATCTCCTATGCCATACACGTTTGTCTTGTTGTCATGCTGCAGAAAAACCAATGTTTGACCGCCATTTTCCACTACGCCGCATACTTTGGGAAGTAAAATCTGTTTCGTTTTTCCTTTCTGTGCGGCTTTCTGGGGTTGAATTGCTGCGGGCGGTGCCGTTTCTGCCATAGTTTTCTTCGGCAAACTATGGGCAAACAAATCAGGAAGCGGTTTGGACTGCCGAGCAGCAGCCGTGCTGTAAACCAAGGTTCCTGTTTCCTTTTTTTCTTGTACGTCGCCGTTTGAGGCAGAAAAAACGGGAGAGGAAGAACGGCTTTCGTTCTTCTTCTCCCGTATGGGTTCCTGGCCTGTGGAACGGTCATCCCAACAGAACCAAATACCTGCCAAACAAAGCAGGATTGCTCCATACGGGAGCCAAGTTCTTCTGTGATGAACTAAACCGTTCCTTACGCGACCTATCAATCTTGATATGTCATTTTTTATCATCGTATCCCTTTACATGATGACGATGCCAATTCCACGCATCAGCAATAATCGTTTCTACCTTACTGTGCTGAGGCTGCCATCCCGTCACCTGACGGATTTTTTCAGACCCGGCAATCAAAACAGCCGGGTCACCGGCACGGCGCGGTGCTTCTTCCACGGTGAAATCACGGCCTGTTACTTTCTTTGCCGTTTCAATCATTTCCCGTACGCTGAAGCCGTGCTGTGAGCCCAAATTAAAATATTGGGATTGGCCGCCTTGCGCCAAATATGCCAACACACGGCAATGGGCATCTGCCAAATCTGTCACGTGAATATAATCGCGAATGCATGTACCATCCGGTGTCGGATAATCGGTTCCAAAGATTTTGATGCTCTTGCGCTGCCCCAAAGCAGTCTGCAAAATCAGCGGAATCAAATGGGTTTCCGGTGTATGATCTTCTCCAATGATGCCGTCCGGTGAAGCACCTGCCGCATTGAAATACCGCAGTGCGACATAGCGCAGGCCATAGGCCCGGCTAAACTGAGCCAGCATAGTTTCAATCATCAATTTCGTCTGGCCGTATACATTGGTCGGGCAATACGGCATATCTTCTGTAATCGGCGTTTTTTCCGGTTCGCCGTATACAGCAGCCGTAGAAGAAAAAACAAAATATTTCACCTTAGCCTGCCGTACGGCTTCCAATAAGCTGTATGAACCAACTACATTGTTGTCATAATAGATGGTTGGATTTTCCATCGATTCACCGACTTGGCTGTGAGCAGCAAAATGCATGACTGCTTCAATGTGATTATCCTGCAGTATGTGCCGCACAGCATCTATATGATGAATATCTTCAATGATCAAGGGGACCTGCTTCGGCACAGCCGCGCGGTGACCGCGTGACAAGTTATCCAATACGGTCACATGATGGCCTTGGGCCAGCAGTGCACGCACAGTATGACTGCCGATATATCCGGCACCGCCGGTTACTAATACATTCATAGTGTTATCCTTCCTGCAACGTTTGTAATCTTGCTCCCAAAAACTTTTTATAAATTTCTACGCCTGGCTGGTTAAACGCATCTACATTGGCAAATTCACCTTCGTAGGCAATAGACAGGCACAGCATAAACATCAATTCTCCCAAATGATACGGTGTCAGTTCCGGTAAAATATAATTTGCACTGGGCCGTCCGTCACCGGCCAGTGCCTCCGCATTGGCACTGCGGGCAGCTTCCAAAATACTGCTGAGAGGCAGTCCGCTGAACGCAGCTAATTTAGGATACTGATCATAGATATGGGGAACTGTCAAATCATCGGCCCATTTGGCAATGGAAACAAACTGCACGACTTTATCTTTCGGCCCTTCCTGATGTTCCTGGGTCTGGGCATGCATATCCGTCGTGCCGACAGCCACAATCGGCGTGCGGCCATAGTGGACGACCCGGCCTTGTTTATCGACTCGCTTCCCCAGCGATTCAGCCAACAGCTGAATATACCATTCTGATAAAGACTTCAAATTATCGGCATACGGCATCAGTACTTCCAAATCCTGTCCGTGTTTGGCACCGGCCAAATATTTTAACACACTGTTAAGCAATGCCGGATTCTGCCAAATATCCGGATTCTGGCACACTTTGTCCATGTCCCGCGCGCCAGCCAAAAATTGGCGAATATCAAATCCCGTCAAAGCGCCTACAATCAAGCCGACTTCCGAAAATACGCTGAACCGTCCGCCAACACCATCCGGCACAAAGAAAATCGGCCAGCCCGCATTTCGTGCCATATGATGAAGCAGTGTTTCTTTTTCCGTTTCTTCATGCGGATCTGTAACAGCTACTGTTTCTAAGGCAATGCCTGCATCCTTCATCGCTTCCCGCAAGATCATATAATTTGACATCGGTTCAATCGTCGAACCCGATTTAGAAATAACTACCCCCATGACAGTATATGCGGCCTTTTTCCTGCTGTCATTTTTTAAAAATTGAATCAGCTCGCTTAATGTATGAGAATCTACATTATTGCCGGCAAAAAATGCTTTGGGATAGCCATTACGTTCTTCCGTGCTTTTTAAATTCCAAAACGCGCCGCATTGTACATCAAACAATACCTTGCCGCCCAAATAGGAACCGCCAATACCAAAAAACACAACGGCATCTACGCGATTCCGTACCGTCCGTGCCAATTCTTCCAACGCCATAATGCGTTCCGGATTGTTGATGTTGCCTTCTGTCACATAAGGAAGCTGGGGAAACAGCACTTCTTCCGGCATGCCGTCTTTGGATAAATGTCCTGCCATTATGCCGGTTTTCCGCATTTCCATAAGTGTTTCATGTGCCTTGGTATATATAGGTTCCAACTCTTTTACGTCCTCTGCCGTCACATTATCTGGGCCGTACAAGTTGGCTACATCAAACACAAATCCCGATTTCAATGCAATCTTTGTCATCTTACTCACTGCCTTTCGATAAAATCTTTCATGTATATTATTATATCATATACATTATTTCTCGTCATTACACACAAGCAGCAGATTGACAAAGAATTTACAGCCTCATTCTACTTTTGCAGCAGCTCCTGCAAATACGAACGGAAATCATCTCCCAAATCAGGACGCCGCAATGCATATTCAACAACGGCTTTCAAATAGCCCAATTTATTGCCTGTATCGTATCGTTTGCCTTTAAAGTTATAGGCATATACGGCTTCTCTGTCTGCCATCAGCTTCAGCGCATCGGTCAGCTGAATTTCATTGCCCTTGCCAGGCTGTACTCGTTCCAACACTTCAAACACATCGGGAGTCAAAATATACCGGCCTAAGGCAGCAAATCGGCTCGGAGCTTCTTCGATAGATGGTTTTTCAATCATGTCGACGACGCGCAGCAAATCCGGATTCTCTGTCGCTTGTCCTTTCACAATGCCGTATGCCGACACCTTATCCTTCGGCACTTCCTGACAGCCCAATACCGTAGCGCCGACTTTATCATACACATGAATCATCTGTTTTAACGCTGGTTCCGTTTCATTGTATACAATATCGTCTCCCAGCAGGACAGCAAACGGTTCATCATCAATAAAAGACCGGGCGCAAAGAACGGCATCCCCCAGGCCGCGCATGTGTTTTTGACGAATATAATGAATGTTGATTTCCGAAATGCTCCGCACCATATTCAGCAAATCCGTTTTTCCCTGGCGCTGCAGCTGCAGTTCCAAATCTGTATTCGTATCAAAATGGTCTTCAATGGCCCGTTTCGCATGGCCGCTGATAATCAGTATTTCTTCAATACCGCTTTGCAGGGCTTCTTCTACAATATATTGAATAGCCGGTTTATCTACAATCGGCATCATTTCTTTTGGCGTAGCTTTCGTAGCCGGTAAAAACCGCGTGCCAAATCCAGCTGCTGGAATAACAGCCTTGCGAATTTTTTTCATAGTATCAAACTCCTCAAAGATATCATTGAATATATGTATATAATCGTCATTCATTATATCATGAAACCATCTTTTCAGCCATATGCCAATACAACGTATCGTTATGTTAATATACAAAAAAATCAACATAAGTGCGTTATCCTAAGATAAGAAAACAGGGAAAAGGGGACAACACTTATGTTGATTATGTATGGTAATTTTACCATGATTTATTACTTTTTAGAAGAGAGTATTCTCAATACATATGAACCATAGTTATACGTTGCACTTGGAGCATAGTCTAATATTTTCTTAAACCAGTCACATGGCAGGCATAAGCAAAAAGCTAGGATTGAATGCGTGCCAATATATTCTGTTCCGCTTCGTTGCGAGCTGTCCCAATCAGCTGTTGATAAAACGCCGCCACATCTGCATCGCTCAAAATATAAGAAACCTGTTTATTACGCAGTCCAATCTGTATCAAGCGATTTCGTTCTTCAGGCGTCCAGTCATCAAATTGAGACAATTCTTTAATACTAGTATGCGTACTTGCAAAACTGTCACTGCTTTCCAAATGCATGATGCATTTGGCTTTACGCCGCTGCATGTCACTTTGAGATTTTTCTGCTCGCTGTGCTTCTTCCATGCAGGCAAAACTCGCCTGCTTCAACACATCATGAGTTCCCGTATAATCAATAATATCTTTGATGAGTGTATCCAGCGCAGACCCGGCTCTATAATCTGCCGGGACAAAATATTTGATGCGTTTATCATGCATCATTTTGTACACTTTCGTCTTATCCATAGATTGGGCATCAAACACACCAATGGAATGGCCCCCGCGGGAATTGACCAGCTTCATGCAAGGAATATCCGTATCACTATCGCCAATATAAGCGATATTTTGAAACGGTACGCGAATCTCATCCGGTGAAAAATATTCATTGACACCAGGGTCATTATACTCTAGTACCCCTTTGGAAATCCGAAACAAAAACTGCGTCTTATTCGTATAATTAATCACTTGAGCAGGCCATACAGCTACGCCTCGTTCATTATAATAAAAAGAATTCGCGTAAATCTTTTCAAACTCATGAACGACCCGTGTGCCTTCAATCATCTCTTTTAACCCAGAAGAAATGATATAATGCTCAACGATAACCCCTTTTTGCTTTCCGTAGGCACGAATACGCTGAAACCAAGTATCGACACCGTCAAAAAGCCGTACGCTGGCACCATACTGCTGCAGCTTTTGCCGCGTAACAATAATCCGGCCTTCTGCTTCATGAACCATTTTATACATATACGCCAAATTCTGGTCCATGTCATTTTTTCTAGCCAGCTCATTCGATTCCTTCCAAAACGAATCCACTTCATACTGCAGCGATTGAATATATCCTTGGGCCTGCATATCATCGGGCGACAACGTTTTGTCAAAATCATAGCAGATAGCCAATACAGGCTGCTTTTCTCGGCCGCGTCTGGCAAATTCTTTAGATTCCATTTTTCTATCCCCCTAACATCCTTTTCTATTCCAGCGATTTTGTATCGATATATAATATGTTCATTATACTAGACTTATGACCAACTCTCAATTGACTCGCTGCTCCTGTCTATATATTCCTTTATGAAATTATATAGTTTCATTATTCATTCTTAATGTCTATTGAAATATGTGTCAAACGAGCGTATGATGATACCGAATTACAGATAGTGCCATTTCATTTTTTCACAAAGGAGATATACAAGATGAATACACCTATTTCTTTCGATACATTAATCAATACTATGATTCCATTGCCCTTTGACGGGTCTGCCAACGGCGAAGGCATTTATTGCCGCGGCCAAGAACTAACTGCTTCTTTGGATACAGACGCTGCCCAAAAATTAACCAAACAAAAACAAAAAGAAAAAGAACTGCAGCTGCATGGCGTTTTTTGTCAGTACTGCATGGATTAAGAAAAAACAGCCATGCTATGCATGCGGTCTTTTCGCTAAGCGATGGTATGTATGTTGACGATGTGCCACAGTCTTACCGTTTTAATACGTGGCAAACTGTATCATACTGCCATATACATTCGTATAGTTTTTACTTTGTTATTAAAAAATAATTATTATCCATTGATTTTTACAAAAAAGTCCCGTATACTATTAGTATAGAATAAAAAAACACTACGCACTGCACACAAATTACATCACAGGGAGGCTATCTATCATGGAATTAAAAGGAAGCAAAACGGAAAAAAACTTGCAAGCTGCTTTTGCCGGAGAATCACAAGCCCGCAATAAATATACGTACTATGCCAGCGTGGCCAAAAAAGCCGGCTATGAACAGATTAAAGCTTTTTTTGAAGAAACGGCCAACAACGAAAAAGAACATGCCAAAATTTGGTTCAAACTGCTCAACGGCGGCATGCCCAATGACATCGAAGCATTGAAAGATGCAGCTGCTGGTGAACATTATGAATGGACGGAAATGTATCCTGCCTTTGCCAAAGAAGCCCGCGAAGAAGGCTTTACACAAATTGCCGTGCTTTTTGAAAAAGTAGCCGAAATCGAAAAGCATCATGAAGAACGGTATTTAGCACTGCTCGCTAATATCGAAAATGGCACGGCTTTCAAAAAATCCGAAAAGAAAACTTGGATCTGCCGCAACTGCGGTTTCATCTATGAAGGAGAAGAAGCTCCTAAAGTTTGCCCAGTCTGTGCCCATCCGCAGGCATTTTTTGAATTGAAAAACGATAATTTCTAACGCTTGCATGCATTGTCATACCCAAGGGGCTGTAACAAAATGAGATTTTCTGAGTTCATTTTGTTACAGCCCTTTTACTATATCGTTTTAAGTGCATAGTTTGCCGCATTCGATTCATTTCTTTCAAATTAAAAACCTTTACGAGAGGAACCTGATGCATGATAGCAAAAAGTACTATATGACAACTTCTTTTATATAGGCTCATCACATGCTTCCTTCTATAGTATTTATTCTTTTACTCTTTCCCATTTTATTGTAAAATTTACTTATAAAGATTCTTGATTACAACCAAATAAAGGAGGTCTCTCGTTATGAATTATACTTGTGTTGCCGCTGCCCTGCTGCCTCACCCGCCCATTATGCTTCCGGAAATAGGCGGCAGTGAATTAACAAAAATAACACATACCGTACAGGCTGTACAAGAAGCTGCACAGGGCATCGTATCGCAAAAACCGGAAACTATCGTCATTATTTCTCCTCATGCGTACGTCTTTCCTGACGGCGCAGCTATTTTTCCAGAACCACGGCTGTATGGCAATCTCGGTTCCTTTGGCTACCCGGAACTAACGATGTCAGCCAATACGGATATGCCGCTGGCTGAAGAAATCATACGGGAAGCGCAGTCTGTCGTCACGCTGCACCGCATTGACAGTGCATGGAGCCAGCAATACGGCTACCCGCTCACTATCGACCAAGGAACATTTGTCCCGCTGTATTACCTGAGACAGGCCGGGTTTGAAGGATCAATTGTCCTCTTATCACCTCGTTTTAATCACTATGACACGATGACCGTCCTGGGAAAAGCAGTCGTAAAAGCAGCCCAAACCCTGCATCGGCGTATTGCTGTCGTCGCTTCCGGTGATTTGTCACATCGCCTGCTGCCGCAGTCTCCCAACGGCTATTCGCCGCAGGGAGCCGTGTTTGACAAGACGGTCATGACAGCGCTGCAAAAACAGGATTTACCGCTGCTGCAGTCTATGCCGCAGTCCTTGATTGACGACGCCGGCATGTGCGGCCTTCCTTCTGTGTATTTCTTGTTTGGCGCTCTGCATTACATGAGTCCCGTCATGCCCGTATATTCATATGAAGGGCCTTTCGGCGTCGGCTATGGTGTCGCACTGTATGTCAATGATGACAAGCGGCGTCCTATGGAAACGCCGGCCCAGACTAATATTCATGTAGAGCTGGCCCGCCAAAGTATTTCGTATTATTTGCAGCATCATACGGTCATGTCCGTTCCTTCCCCCATTCCGGAAGAATTGAGCGACAAAGCAGGCGCTTTTGTATCGCTGCACAAAGGCAGTCGTCTGCGCGGCTGTATTGGGACATTTTTGCCGATGCAGCTCAATATTGCCAGTGAAATCATCCACAATGCCGTATCTGCGGCTACGCGAGATCCCCGCTTTACACCACTCCGCCCGGATGAACTCAAGGATATTTCTATTTCTGTTGATATTTTGGGAGAACCGGAAGCCGTTGCTTCGGTCGATGATTTAGACCCCAAAAAGTACGGCGTCATCGTCATGAGCCATGCCCAGACAGGACTGCTGCTTCCTGATTTGGAAGGCATCGACACACCGCAGCAGCAAATCGCCATTGCCAAAGAAAAAGCAGGTATTCCGCCGCAGGTACAGCCGGATATCTATCGATTTACAGTTACGCGCTATGAATAAGTCCATGAAAAAAGGATTGTATTACCGCACCCATGCCGACAGCAGCCTGACATGCCAGCTTTGTCCGCATTATTGCCAGATGGCAGACGGACAATACGGCGGCTGCCGCTGCCGCCGCAATGATGCCGGTATGCTGACAGCATTAAATTACGGGCAGTGTACCGCCGCTGCGCTGGATCCTATCGAAAAAAAGCCGCTGTATCGGTTTCATCCCGGCAGCCGGATTCTTTCCTTGGGATTTTGGGGCTGCAATTTCCACTGCTCCTTTTGCCAAAACTGGTCCATTTCACAACAGCCTGCTTCGTATCGGCTGCTGACACCGCAGCAGGCCGTCGCGTTGGCCGTGCAGTATCAGCCGCAGGGAAATATCGGCCTGGCGTATACGTACAATGAACCGACCGTGGCGTATGAATTTGTCTGGGAAACTGCTCGTTTGACCAAACAGGCCGGGCTCTGCAATGTCATGGTCACAAACGGGTATATGGAAGAAGCACCGCTGCGCGCGCTGCTCCCGTACATCGATGCCTGGAATATTGATGTCAAAGCATTTTCCGACACGTTTTACCGGCAGCTCTGCGGCGGCACGCTGGCTCCGGTCCTGCGCACAGTTCGCTTGGCCGCTTCCCAAAGCCATGTCGAAGTAACGACGCTGATTATTCCCGGATACAACGATTCACCGGCAGCCATGGAAAAAGAAGCTCGCTGGCTCGCTGCCGTCGACCCTTCCATCGCACTGCATTTGACACGGTATTTTCCCCAGTATAAACTAACTGTTCCCATGACACCCAAATCTACGCTAAAAACGCTGCAGGAAACAGCACAGCAGTATTTACCCCATGTATATATGGGTAATATATAGCATATAGCGGCGCGATTTTTTCCATGCCGTATTTTATAGGCAATCTCTCGTCTTTTTTATGCTAAAAAGACCCCGTATAATTTTTTTGTTTCCAGATAAAAACATCTATTTTTTATTCTTTTACAAGTAAAAAAAGTATATCTAAGTGTTCAACTATCTTGCACAATGACCCTACCATGCTATAATGGTAGCAGACTCTAAAATTATAAAAAGTGGTGACAGATATGGCATTAAAAGAATTTACCTTCGGCATTGGCGATTCATTCCAAAAAGTCAGCCTGCCTGAAGAACACATTTCTGACGTCATGGAAGGAAAACATACTCCGGCCGTTGATGTCAAAGAAGCGACGATTGACTGCATGCGCCATCCGATTGACAGTGCTCCGCTGCAGGAAAAAGTCCAGCATGGGGATAAAGTCTGCGTTGTCGTTGCTGACGTAACGCGTACGTGGAATAAATCCAATCAGTTTTTGATTTACATTATTGATGAATTGAACTTAGGCGGCGTCCCGGATGAAGACATCTGCATCGTCTTTGCACAAGGTTCTCACCGCGCCCATACGCCGGAAGAAGACGAACTCGTCTGCGGCAAAGAAGTCTTGAAACGCATCAAAACGTATCAGCATGACTGCCAGGACCCGACACTCGTCGATATGGGAACAACCAAAATCGGTACGCCTCTTAAATTGAACAAACACGTCGTCGATGCAGATAAAGTCATCCTCGTCGATGGTATTACCACACACCTGTTCGCTGGTTTCGGCGGCGGCCGCAAGTTGATCCTTCCAGGGGTCGCAGGATATGAAACGATTCAGCGGAACCATTGCCATGCCCTTGCTGAAAACGTTGGCGGCGGCGTCAATCCGCATACACGCCCGTTGATGATTGACCATAACCCGCTCAACGATGATATGGTCGAAGCCTGCCAAAAAATCAATCCGTGCTTCCTCGTTCATTCTATCATCAATGCAGACGGGGAAATCTGCCGTATGGTCGGCGGCGATTGGTACAAAGCTTGGCGAAAAGGGGCTGAAGCAGTCCTCGATATCCAGCGTGTTCCTATGAAACAAAAGACAGATGTCGTATTTGCCTGCGCCGGCGGCTATCCCAGCGATGTCAGCCTGTATCAGGGAAGCAAATGTTACGACCCAGCTGAAATGGCTGTCAAAGACGGCGGCATTGTCATCGCCATTATGGAAGCCCGTGATATCAAAGAACCGGCAGCGTATATGGGCAGTTTCAAATATAACTCCACGGAAGAAATGGAAACGGCACTTCGCAAAAAATTCACGATTCCGTTCTTCGTCGCCTATAATCTCTATTGCCTGGCTCATCGCTGCACAGTAATTCTCGTCACGCTACCGCGCAATTTTGAAGATATCCGCCGCACCGGCCAAATTCCTGTCGCAACCGTACAGGAAGCTTGGGATATTGCCCAGCAGAAATTAAAAGAACAAGGCAAGGAAAAAGACTACACCATCAATATCATGCCTCATTGCACCAAAGTCGTTCCGACGCTTGTCAAATAATACTTGAAAAACACCTAAAAAGAAGGCTCAGCATAACTTGCTGAAGCCTTCTTTTTTAGATAATACAGCAAAACGTGAATGTATTTATGCAGCCTGCCCGAGAGGACGAATCACTCTGCGAAATACAGGCATTGCTGCCAGCGTAATAACTGCAGCTACTCCGACTTGCACTATATTGCCGGGAATGGAACCTAACGGCAATACCCAGCTTTGAATAATACATACTTCGGCTATATAATAGCCCGCAATCTTTATGAAAAGTGCCAATACCAACGCAGCTGCATCATTGCCATATACATTGTGAATCGGCCGTTTTTCTGCAAACCAGCCGACAACATACCCCATGCAGCCTACAATGACAAAGGTAAAGGGAGCCCAAGCCGTCCATCCTCCCATCAAATCAAACAACCCCATGCCAAAGGCGCCGGCAATCATGCCGCTCCGTCTGCCAAACAACAAGGCACCGATAAACAGCGGCACGTTGCCCAAATGAATCAAACCGCCAGTTCCCACAAAGGGAAGGCGAATATTAATAACTGCTGTTGCAGCAAATACCAAGGCAATCAGCATAGCGTTCAATATCATCTGATGTGCGTTTCCTGCTGATTTAGTTGTCATCGTACTCATTTTTTATTCCCCCTAATCGGTTAGGACAGATAGTGTTCCATCTGTATTATATTTTTACCATAAATTTAGTATATCTCTGTCCTATACCTTCTATTTGTACTATATCATACTATAAGTTAAATGTAATTTAAATAGGACAGATTAGATTATTTCTGTCATGGTGTTTCCTATTTTCTGTACTCTGCTTAAAATGTATCCGTATGTATACTTTATGACATAGTTCCCTCCCTTTTCATGCAAAAACAGCATCTTATTTTTGCTCATATATCATGACAAGCGTCCCATTTCATGCTATAATCAAATCAAGAAATGCGAAAGCATTAGAAAGAGGTGGGTCCCATGGATACCGAGAAAGTAGAGCACGCAGCTGGTGGCAAAGGCTACATTTTGCGTCAAAAACTTTTATCAGACGAACAGCTGAATGGTAAAAACGGCATGTTTGCCCGCATTACTATCAAGCCGGGATGTTCCTTGGGCTACCATGAACATCATGACAACGCAGAAGCTTATTACATCCTTTCCGGGGAAGGCCAATACGACGACAACGGCACTGTCCGAACCGTCAAAGCAGGTGATGTTACTTATACGCCGGACGGCAAGGGTCATAGCTTAGAAAACACAGGTACTGCAGATCTCGTGTTTATCGCGTTGATTATTAACAACTAAATACTGTATACATAGGATTAGGGAAGCAAGTTCGTCCCAAAGCAGTATGCGTCTATTCGCTTATTAAGATAATAACGTGCGTCGAGCTTTTCGAATGAGGAATAAGAATTTTATGTAAGTAAGCAGCGCAAGCTAAGAAACGAACCAATTCCTACGTTTTTCAGAGAGGTCAAAGATACCAGAACCAAAAACACTATGAATATGAATCCTATAACGTAAAGGGCCGGTATACATATGTTGCGTGTATATCGGTCCTTTTACGTGCCTTTTTTATCTGATGCGTTTTATCTCCATTGACAGACAGTATTCTCTCCTCTATAATATACTAAAAAAGTAATGTATAGAAATTATTTACATTTAAAAGGAGCTGAATCTCATGTCTAATGAATCAAAAGACCGAGTCCAAGAACAAGCTCGAGAAGCCATCCGCAACAGTCAAGGCCAACATCGCGGCCGTCAATTTGTATTGTGGATCGGTGCTCTCATCATTGGTGCCATTTTAGGCTGGCTCGGTATTCCTGCATTGAATCAATTATTTAATTTCATTGCTACTGTTTTCACGCGCTTATTCCAATTTATTGCCGTACCGACCATTGCCTTAGCCGTCATCACGACATTGTCCGCGCTGGGAGCTAAAAAAGAAACAGGACGCATTTTTGCTCATGCCGTAACCTACACGCTGCTGACAACTATCTGCGCCGCTGCAATTGGCTTGGTACTCTACATTTGGATTGCACCGGGCAACTTGCCAGTGGACCTCATCAATTCCGGCGTTTCCAACGTCCCGCAGAAATTGGAAAACGTTACATATTACGACCATTTCTTATCCGTTATTCCGAATAACATGCTGCAGCCGTTCTTATCCGGCAATGTCTTATCCGTTATGCTCATCGCAGCCGCTGTCGGCTTGGCATTGGCGTTTATGCCGAAAACAGAAAATCGTTCTGTCCTGTTGAAAGGCCTTTTGGGATTGCAAGAAGTCCTGTTTACTCTCATCCGGGCGCTGCTTTGGATTCTTCCTGTCGGCATTTTGGCTTTTTCAGCGCAGCTGTCAGCTCAGATTGAAGCCGGTGTCATCGTCGGGGCCCTTGGCAAATATACGCTGGTCATCATCGGCGGCAACCTCATCCAGTTTTTTATCGTTCTGCCGATTTTCTTGGCACTCCGCGGCCTCAATCCGCTCCACGTATTCCGCAAAATGGCTCCGGCCATTGCCGTTGCATTGTTCACTAAGAGCTCTGCCGGCACACTGCCAGTCACGTTGGCATCTGCAGAACAACGGCTCAATGTTCACCCCCAAGTATCCCGTTTCGTCCTGCCTATCTGCACGACCATCAATATGAACGGCTGTGCCGCCTTTATCTTGGTCACCTCCTTATTCCTGATGCAGAACGGCGGTTTCTCCCTCTCCATAGGCACGATGATTGCTTGGCTCTTCGTGGCTGTTCTGGCAGCCGTAGGCAACGCCGGCGTCCCCATGGGCTGCTACTTCCTTACGTTATCGCTCATGTCCGGTATCGGTGCGCCTATTGGCATCATGGGTATTATCCTGCCGATTTATACGATTATCGACATGATTGAAACAGCTGAAAACGTTTGGTCTGACTCGGCAGTCTGTGCCATGACGGACCACGACTTGGCCCACGAACTCGATGCGCAGTCCGCATCTGCATCACAACAATAAATTTATTCATTTTATACAAAAAGAACGACTGCATGATAGTTTTATACTGACTACCATGCAGCCGTTCTCTTTTTTATTTTCTCCCAAACGCCTTTAAATTTTTTCACCTGCAAAACCAACGATTTACAACAAGACCCGGGATGGTACATGAACGGTTTCGTCATCATGCACTATCCCGGGTCTTTGTATTTGCGATTGGGACTGGGAAGAGCTGCCGCTTTGCGTGGCAGCCTTTTTTCCTGTCACGCGCCTTTCATCGCTGCTTCTTTCATGGCTTTAACATATTCATAGATATGCGGCGCTGCTTCAGTACCGTATTTGGCAATGATTTTGACAATCGCACTGCCTACAATCACACCGTCTGCATCATGTGCAATTTTTTCAGCTTGTTCCGGCGTATTGATGCCAAATCCGACTGCACAGGGAACATCCGTCACTTCTTTAATCGTATCAATGATTTCCTTGAGATTCGTTGTAATCGTACTGCGCGTGCCGGTAACACCCAGGGATGACACAACATATAAGAAGCCGGACCCAACCTTAGCAATTTCTTTGATGCGGTCTTTGGATGTCGGCGCAATCATCGAAATAATATCAATGCCGTGTGCCTGAGCTGCGCCGGCGCATTCCTGCCGTTCTTCAAAAGGCATATCCGGAATAATCACGCCGTCAACGCCATTTTCCTGACATTTAGCAAAAAAAGCGTCTTTGCCATACTTGTATATCGGATTGACATACGTCAAAAATACCAAGGGCACGTCCGATTGTTGACGTACCATAGCCGCTAAACGAAATACGTCTTCCAGCCGCGTATTGACAGACAGTGCCCGAATGTTGGCTTCTTGAATGACGACGCCTTCGGCAATCGGGTCTGAAAAAGGAATGCCGATTTCTACCAGGTCCGCACCGGCTTTGACCATCGTCATAATATATTCACAGCTTTTTTCAATAGACGGATCGCCGCCTGTCAAAAATCCGATAAATGCTTTGCCGTTTTTAAAGGCATTTCCAATCTTACTCATGTAAGTCCCTCCCTTTATATCTTGCAATGGCTGCTACGTCTTTATCACCGCGTCCGGACAAGCAGACAATGATGCTTTCGTCTTTGCTCATTTTCGGTGCCAGCTGCATGGCTTCATAGACGGCATGTGCGCTTTCAATCGCGCAGATAATACCTTCTGTCTTGGCCAGATATTCAAAAGCGGCAACCGCTTCGTCGTCTTTGACAGGTATATACTGGGCACGGCCGCTCTGGTACAAGTATGCGTGTTCCGGCCCAATGCCCGGATAATCCAACCCAGCAGAAATAGAATATACTTCATCAATCTGTCCTTGGTCGTTTTGGCAGAAAATAGATTTCATACCATGGAAAATACCGACAGTGCCTTTGGAAATCGTTGCGGCGTGAAGCTTGGTATCGATACCTTTGCCGGCCGCTTCGCAGCCAATGAGTTTGACATCCGTATCGTTGATGAAGTTATAAAACATCCCCATTGCGTTGCTGCCGCCGCCGACACAGGCGATAACGGCCTGCGGCAGGTTGCCTTCTTTTTCCAAAATCTGCTGCCGTGCTTCCCGGCTGATAACCGCTTGAAAATCCCGTACCATCATAGGAAACGGATGCGGCCCCATCGTCGAACCGATGACATAATGGGTGTCGTCAACGCGGCTGACCCATTCGCGCATGGCTTCGTTGACGGCATCTTTGAGGACACGCGTACCCGATGTAACGGGATGAACTTTGGCTCCCAACAGCTCCATGCGATAAACGTTAAGAGCCTGGCGAATCGTATCTTCTTCTCCCATGAATACTTCGCATTCCAAGCCCATGAAAGCGGCTGCCGTTGCCGTAGCCACACCATGCTGGCCGGCGCCGGTTTCAGCAATGACACGAGTCTTGCCCATTTTCTTGGCAAGGAGGCATTGCCCGAGGGCATTGTTGATTTTGTGGGCGCCGGTATGATTGAGGTCTTCTCGTTTGAGATAAATTTTCGCGCCGCCCAAATCTTCCGTCATTTTGCCGGCATAATAGAGCAGCGACGGGCGATTGGCATAATTATTAAGCAAGTCCTGCAATTCTGCCTGGAAATCAGGGTCATTTTTGTAATACTCATAGGCTTTTTCCAAATGATGAATTTCGTTCATCAACGTTTCCGGTATATACTGACCGCCAAAGGGGCCAAATCTTCCTGTTGTCATTTTATTTCCTCCTGTAACGCCGTGTTTCGTACACGCGTCATAAATGTTTTGATTTTTTCTTTATCTTTGACACCGTTTGTTTCAATGCCGCTGCTTATATCCAGTGCATATGGATGAAACGCAAGGGCCTGTACTGCATTGTCAGGCGTCAGGCCGCCGGCAAGAAAATACGGCCGCTTGACGTACTTCAGCATAGACCAGGCAAATGCCTGCCCGCTCCCTCCAGCACCATGGTCCAGCAATATATAGTCTGCCGGACTGTGTTCTGCCCGTGCTATATCATTGGGCCCTGCTACAGAAAATGCCTGAATAATCGGTACATCTGTACACTGCCGCAAACGCCGTATATATGCTTCATCTTCTTGTCCATGGAGCTGCACGAGCTGAATCGTACCGCACTGTACCAACGCTGCAATATGCGCTATCGGTTCATTGACAAACACGCCGACTGCCGGAATGTCTGCAGCCAAGCGCAGCCGCAGCTGCTGTGCCGTTTCATCTGTCACACGTCGTTTCGTCCCGGCAAAGACAAATCCTACGTAATCCGGTCGAAACGCATTGGCCCACTCTATATCACAGGGCCGTTTGAGTCCGCAAAGTTTCACCTTAGTCATGATGAAGCCCTGCCAACTGCTGCAGCATTTCTTTTTTATTCGAACTTCGCATAAGCGTTTCGCCAATCAGTACGGCATCGACGCCGTGTGCCCGCAGCCGTGCCGTATCTTCCGGTGTTTTGATACCGCTTTCAGCAACAAACAATATGCTGTCCGGCACAAGGGGCCGCAGACGGCAGCTCGTATCCAACGATACGGTAAAGTCTTTCAAGTTGCGGTTGTTGACGCCTATCACGCGGGCTCCTGCAGCGACAGCCCGGCGAATTTCTTCCGCATCATGGGCTTCTGTCAACACAGACAGTCCCAACGAATCAGCCAATGCCAAGAACGCTGTCAATCGTTCATCATCCAGCACAGCACAGATGAGCAAAATAGCCGCTGCCCCCATGGCCTTGGCTTCGTAGATTTGGTAGGCATCGATAATAAAATCCTTGCGCAGCACTGGTGTCTGCACCGTTTGTGCAATTTCCTGCAGGTACTGCACGCTGCCTTGGAAATAATCGCGTTCCGTCAAAACTGAAATAGCCGCTGCGCCAGCTTTTTCGTATTCTTTCGCAATATCCAAATACGGAAAATCAGGTGCAATAAGTCCTTTCGACGGAGAGGCCCGTTTCACTTCGCAAATAAAGGACAGCCCTGGTTTCGCTAACTGTTTCTCAAAGGGGAACTCCGTTTTAGGCGGTACAGCCAAGGCACGGGCTTTCATTGTTTCCAGCGATATGCTTGCCTTATCAGCAGCCACGTTCTTTTGGGACGCAGCTACGAGATCGTCCAGTATCATATCCGCACCTCCTACTGCTGACTGACGGCAATACATTTTTCTAATGCTGCTGTCGCCTTGCCACTGTCAATCAAGCTGGCTGCCAACTGAATGCCGTCCGCAATGGAATTTGCTTTCTGCGCCACGAAAAACGCGGCGCCAGCATTCAGCAAAACAGCATTTCGCTTGGTTCCTTGAATCGTTCCGCTCAAGACATCCCGTGTAATTTGCGCATTTTCTTCAGGCGTACCGCCGACAAGTTCTTCTTTGCGGCCCGGTGTCAAGCCAAAATCTTCCGGTTTGATAACCGATGTCCGGTAATATCCATCGCGCAGTTCGCAAATCGTCGTCGGCCCATTCGGTGATATTTCATCGAGTTTTTCCTGACCGTACGCTACTAATCCCCGTTTGACGCCAAGAGATGAAAGGACTTTTGCCAACGGTTCTACAAGATAGCCATCGTAAACGCCCAGAAGGAACATTTGCGGTTTTGCCGGATTGGTCAATGGCCCCAGAATATTGAATACCGTGCGAAAGCCGAGCTCTTTACGAATCGGTCCGACGTACTTCATGGCAGCATGGTATTTTTGTGCAAAGAGAAAACAGAAATTCGTTTCTTTAAGCATCTTCAATGCCAGCTGCGGGTCTTGCTGGATGTTGATGCCCAAGGTTTCCAAGCAGTCTGCCGTACCGCAGAGCGAAGATGCCGCCCGATTGCCGTGCTTAGCCACCTTGACGCCGCCGGCAGCCAGAATCATGGCTGATGTCGTAGAAATATTAAAGGAATGGGCACCGTCTCCGCCAGTTCCCACGATTTCCAAAACATCCATCCCCGGATGCGGCACTGGAGTTGCCAAGGAACGCATAGCTTCTGCACAGCCGGAAATTTCATCAATCGTTTCAGCTTTCGTACTCTTAGTAGAAAGTGCTGCCAAAAAAGCAGCATTCTGTGTCTGCGTCGTTTGGCCGCTCATAATTTCCAACATTACGGCTTTTGCTTCATCGTATGTCAAATCGCCTTTATTGACAATTTTAATAATGGCTTCTTTAATCATTGGTATGCCCCCCATATTATTTCTTTTATATTGTATGTTTTAAGAAATTTTCAATCATCATTGGTCCTGTCGGCGTGAGAATCGATTCGGGATGAAACTGCAGGCCGTAGACAGGATATGTTTTGTGTCCTACTGCCATAATTTCGCCGTCTTCCGTTTCTGCTAAAACCTGCAGTTCTTCCGGCAAAGACGCTGCATCTACAGCCAAGGAATGATAGCGGCCTGCGTCGAAAGTTTTAGGCAGTCCTTGAAAAAGGGGACTGTCTTGGACGACAGTCGCTGTAGACTGTTTGCCGTGCATGAGTTGTTTTGCATAGGTAATCGTGCCGCCGAAGGCTTCGCATATCGCCTGATGCCCCAGGCATACGCCAAGAAGTGGAACTTTTCCGGTAAAATACAAAATGGCGTCTTCGCAAATGCCGGCATCAGCCGGACGGCCCGGCCCCGGCGAGATGACGATATGGTCCGGATGCATCTCTTCTATGTCTGCCACTGTTTTTTCATCATTGCGGATGACAGCAATATCTGTATCAAACTGCCCCAAAAGTTGATAGAGGTTATATGAAAAGCTGTCATAGTTATCAATAAGTACAATCATTTGTCTATTCCTCCATCTGCCTGCTGTACGGCCAAAACAACGGCTCTCGCTTTATTCAGGCATTCCTGATACTCGTTTTTCGGTACGCTGTCTGCCACAATTCCGGCACCGGAACGGACAAACAGCCGGTTTCCTTTCTTATACGCCAGGCGAATGCCGATGCAGGTATCCATGTTGCCGCGAAAATCAATATAGCCAATAGCGCCGCTGTAGACACCTCGTTTTTCTTTTTCCAATTCATCAATAATCTGGCAGGCCCTGATTTTAGGGGCTCCCGACAGCGTGCCTGCCGGCAGGACGGCACCAATTGCGTCTACTGCTGTTTTGTCATGGCAAATCGTACTGCTGACCGTCGAGCCAATATGCATGACATGAGAAAAGCGAAGGACATCCAAATATTGTTCTACGTGAACACTGCCAAATTCACTAATACGGCCTAAATCATTACGGCCCAAATCGACAAGCATGTTGTGCTCTGCCAATTCTTTTTCGTTGTGCAGCAGTTCCTGTTCCAATGCTTCATCCTCCTGCAGTGTTTTTCCCCTGGGCCTCGTGCCTGCCAGCGGAAAGGTAAACAGTTTGCCGTCCTGCAGCCGCGTCAGCGTTTCCGGTGACGAACCGGCCAGCTCGATGTCATCACCGGCAAAATAAAACATATACGGCGACGGATTCAGCGTCCGCAGCACCCGGTATGTATCAAACAAGCTGCCTGCTGCTTTGGCTTCCAATCTATTGGAAAGCACGACTTGAAAAATATCGCCTTCGCGAATATACTGCTTTCCTTTTTCCACCATTTGGCAGTACGCATCTTCGTCAAACAACGGCTTAAACTCACTTTGCAAATGCAGCGGTTCCGGCCGCGCTTTTTCGCCATGGCGGATAAGCATTTCCATACGTTCTAATTCCAACAATGCTTTATGGTAATTTTCTTCCAACGCATCTAAGCGTACGTTGGCAATCAGAATAATTTTTTGTTTCAAGTTGTCAAAGACAATGACCTTTTCAAAAAGGAGCAAATCATAATCGGGAATTTGTTCATCGTCATCAGCCTGCAGCTGTAAAGAAGGTTCGGCATACTTGATATAGTCATACGAAAAGTAGCCAACCAGGCCGCCTGTAAAATTGGGCAGGCCTTCTATGCGGGGCGATGTATTATCCTTTAAAATTTGGCGAATGAAATCATCGGGATGGTCTGTCTGAACCGCTACATCCGTACCAGATTTGAGATGTACCACGTTGTCTTTGCAGACAATTTCCATCTGCGGATCGTAGCCAAGAAATGTATATCTCCCCCAACGTTGATTATCTTCCATACTTTCCAACAAATAGCAGCGGGAACTAATATGTTTCAAAATCCGCAGCACTTCTACAGGTGTGCGCATATCTGCATATATCGTTTTGCTAATCGGCACGATTTTATAGGCCGGCGCATATGTTTTCAGTTCTTCTATCGTCATCATTTCCATCACAGCCTCCATGATATACTAAAAAAATCCGTCCATGACAAAGTCTAGATTACTTGTCAAGGACGGATATTATGCTCCGCGGTGCCACCTTGTTTTAGGATTTGACTCCTACTCTCGACGGAATACCATCATATTCCCGGCAACTGACGTATGCCTTCACGTCGCAGAATACTCAGCCGTAGCTTTTGACTGCGCCCTCAGCGGTCCATTTAACGAGCTGCGTTCGGCCGGTTCTCAGCACTCCGGTTCTCTGTACGTGCACGTCATCGTTTTTACTTCCGCTTCAATGGTTTTCATGGACGATATGTGTTTGTTGAGTTGTATATTACACTGTATTGGCAGTGTTGTCAAGAATAAATACATGTCTTTTAGCAGAATAATCGTTTTACTGTGTAAAATATATTATAAAATTATTTCTTATTCTTTCTTAAAGTATTATTTTTATTATCCAAAGAAAGAAAAAATATAAAGCATGCGTTTTTTCTCTATCCGCACCCATTTAAATTTCTTTCCTATGACAAACCGCGCAAACCGTATATACAGTTCGCGCGGTCTGTCATATGGAGATGTATGTAATAAGGGGAATTAGAAAAATGCTAAAAATGGTGAAACAATGAGCAAGACACCGGCAATGACGATAAGTACTAACGCAATGCCTTTATATTTGTGCAGTGCCCGTACTTTATATACCAAGTATGCCGGAATAATGCAGGCAATCAAACCAAAGATAGGTCCCAGCAGTGTCAACAGCTTGAGTACAGGAGCATTTAACACAATGGCGCTCCAAGAAACAGCGACGGCAAATACCAAAATGCCTATTTGAACCATTTTTTCGTTAATCCGGCTTTCCGGAATACATCGCCGCAGGATGTTCATGGCGATGCCGTGGCATGCTTCACGGAATCCTAGAAATACACTAAAGAAAGCTGTCATGACAGAAAAAATATTCAAAATCAGGCTGAATATTTTCACAGCACCGCCGTCAAACCCGCTGGCTACAATGGCCAAAGCTGAAATATTCTGCGTATATGCCATAACAGCCTGCTCATGCCCCATTGCCAAATTAAAAGACATGGCATAAGAGAAAATCGTTATAAACAACACGCCAAAGGCGATTTTCATCGCCCGCATGGCTTTGTATCTTGCGACATGAATGGAACGATTGTGCGCTCGGTACGAAATGACCATCGGGCTGATGCTTGGAATAAATAAAATGGACGTCAATGTAACAGGAAGCATGGCGATTGTATTTTTGATTAAATACCCCAAATCCGGAAACACGCCGATATTTGCCAGATTCCAGTGCTGTACCATAATGCCGCCTAAACAAATGACGACCAGCAGCTTGGTCAGTACCATCAACGTCGATACCCGAAACAGCAGCTGCTCTCCCCGCGAGGCAATCGCTACCATCAGACAAATAATCGCTAATCCATAAAAGGGACTGTTGGACAGCAGCGTATCCGTTACTCCAAAGGAATATAAAAAAGATGCGCTGTCGTTGGTAAGCGCGGTAGAATACATAAATACACAAATCAAGATGCTTAAAAAATATAAAATCCCCAAAAGAAATCCCCAGTTTTTTCCCAAATATCCACTAATAACGCTCGGGTAATCTTCGCATCGCGGCGAATCTGCTAAGGTATTGATGAATAAGCGCTGCAATAAATAAATTGCCGGATACGCTATGATAGCCGAAAATAAATATACCCATAAGCCGACAAGCCCTACTTGAACCGGCAGGAACACAATGCCGGCACCGATAGCCATACCGATGCTCATGATAATCCAGCCCCAGTCCGTGCTGTCAAACCGTACGGCCGCTTTCCACTCGACATCTGTCATTCCTGCCTGACGGGCAAGTACTGCTGATGAACTCATATCCATTACCTCCTAACTACGTTATGCACTGTCAAATACACTTTTTCTTTTTTTCAATTTTCCTCTGCTGTCTTTTCTTACAAAACAAATTCCACGAATCTTTTTTTATCGTACTCAGCCAGCATATTTTTAGAAAATTAAAAATTTTAGGTATACTCCGAAAGTATCACCTTTTACTAAAACGTTTACTCTTTAAATTTAGTATATCATGCTTTGGATTTGATGTACAATACGCATTAATCAATTTCGTTTTTATCATTATCAAGGCTTTTCCATCGCATTTTCAAGATACTTTATATTTTTTTGCAATGTATGTTTTATTTGAAAATGTCCCTTTAGAAAAGACGTATTTATCCTATTTTATTTACTTTTTATTTTTTACGTTAACATAAAATTACAATATATATCCTGCAGGAAATCATTTCTTTTGTTCCTTTAGCTGCATTCTTTATTTTTACTTTTCTGTAGTTACAGTATCATCTTAACCAATCGCCGTAATAGATAAAATATATTTTCTAACATGCTGTATATTTACTCCTTTCATTATTTTCTACACCTTTTCCTCTTCGCCCAACGAATTGCGCAATACACATAGCAAGTATATTATAAACTCATTATTTTTTATACTATGATACATCGTACACCCTCTGTGCTGCAGGCAAAAAAAGACGGGGCTGTAACATAATAGCCTCATAAAAAAAACGGATTCAGATAACTGAGTCCGTTTTTTTATAGCAAAAGAGGCCCCAA
>CAVKEA010000004.1:0-68744 GCA_963655305.1 bacterium | reverse complement strand
CTTTTTATGTTTTCTTCAATGCATTAAAGATTTCCCACAATTATTTTACACTAACGTATCTGTTCATCGCTGCTGCAGGTCCTCGGCCACTTGCTGCAGTACAGGAATGTACTGCATAAGAATCCGCATGACCAAAGGCTTTAATTCTGTTTCTTGAGGCGTTTGACGGCAGTCCTGCATCATATGCAGCCATACATCTTCTTCAATGAAAACATATTCTTCGTAGGCCGCCATAATGATTTCTTTCGGCGCCCCCATGGCTTCCATGCCCTTGCCGTCTTCCCGCAATGCATCTTGAAGCAAGGCTATGCCTAAGTGAAACTGTTCCTGAAACATATGCACAATGCCATGCTGAATGAACAGATTTTGTAAATCTTCCTGTTTAGCAGCTGCTAGTATTTGCAGCCGCTGTAAAAATATATCCAACGTATTCATCATTCATCACCTCTTGTATCATACCGAATCACGCTGACACATGCAAGAAAAATTTCATCCAAATGACTTCTATACCTGCTCACCGTGGCTGTAAAAAAGACTTCCGATGCTTCGGCGTCGAAAGTCTTTTTTCTTACTATGTGTATATTAACGAGGTTCGATATGAATCGTCGGGTCGCACGGTCCGTATTTCGTATGCAGGGAAAATTCGACAGCATCCGAAATCGCGTGAGCCTGATACACCGGGATTCGTTTGTCTACTTCCAAATGAAAATCCAGTACGGTTACGTTGCCGCTGACGCGGGTGCGTAAATTATGATAGCCCAGTACGCCCGGATTTTCTAAAATAATGCGGCCAATACGGCGTTCTTCCATTTCATCGAGGGAAGAATCCGTCAAATCCTTATAGCTCTGTCGGCACATGCCATACCCAACGTGTAAAATGCCAACAGCTACCAAACAAGCAATGACAGGGTCAATCCAAGCCCAGCCGGTAATCTTCATCAAGCCGACACCGGTAAGAACGGCTGCCGATGTCCATACATCAGCCCGCAAATGCATGCCGTCTGCCTGCAGGGCTGCCGAGCCCGTTTTTTTGCCGACGCTAAACAAACGCTGCGATACGATAGCGTTCATCAGACTGGAAACAGCCATCACGCCGATAGCCAAATACAAACCGTCTTCCTGCAGCGGCTGCGGATGCAGGAGTTTTTCAACGGCTTCATACAAAATAGCCAATGCCGCAGCAATAATCAGCAGCGCTTCAAAAGCAGCCGATACCGTTTCGACTTTGCCATGTCCATAATCATGGTCTTTGTCCGGCGGCAGGGCAGCTTGTTTGACAGCAAAGCAGGCAATAGCGGCAGCCAGCAAATCTACTCCTGAATGGATGCCTTCGGAAATAATGCTGACTGTCCCTGTTGAAATGCCTACGGCCAATTTGCCTATGACCAAAAGGCCGTTGCTAATGACAGACAGCCGTGCTGTACGATGTTTCAGTTGATTTTCATTCTGTGACATGTTGATCGCTCCTTATATACTTTCCAAACTGAACTTTCCACGATACAAGTCCACAGGACTTTTAACAGTATTTTCATACAAAAAAATACCTGTGGAACTACGTGTGATAGTCCCACAGGTATGCCTGCTGCTTACGCCCGGCTGTATGATACAGCCTGTTCATCCCCTACATATTATCATTTATATTCTCATTTGTAAAGAGATGGGAAATATAAATATTGCATACGTCTCATTGATACACTGCAATATCATATGTCTGCTGCCTGCTGTTTTTCCAGAAAGGCCGGTTCATTTTCCCAAAAGGTCAGTATGCAAACGGGTTTGACAGGATTATGTTGGCTGTCAAACAGCATGCTGCCTGTAACACCTTGATATTCCTTCAGCTGCTGCAGCTGCGCCGCAATGTCTTCTCGTTTGACAGACTGTCCGTTTTCTGCGGCCTGTACCAGCAGCATAAACGCATCATATCCCAACGCAGCATAGCTGTCAGGCAATTCTCCATACATTTCATAATACGCTTCAGCAAAATCTTCTGAAACGGGATCTTTGGCATCTGTCGCATACTGCGCTGCATAAAATACGTGCCGCAAGTAATCTGCATGAAGTTCTGCAGCCAGCAGCTCTCCCTGCCAGCTGTCCGGTCCCAATACGGGGCAGCCAATTCCTGCATCGCGGAGAGATGGTATCCAGACAGCCGCTTTCTCCTGACTGACAGGCAGATACACAGCCTGACAAGATTGTGCTTTTAGTGCGTCTATAACAGCAGCTGTATCCACATCGCCGGACACGTCTTGATATACAAGAACTTCCCCGCCATGACGTTCTATTGCGTCCTTAAAATGAGATGCCAATTCATGGGAATAGGCTGTATCCTCATACAGGACGGCGGTTCTTTGGGCACTGCAGGCTTCCATCGCATAGGCTGCCATCGTTTCTCCCTGCTGCGCGTTTAAAAACGCCGTGCGGAATACATACGGATATACCGTCTTCTGCTGCATATCTACCGTAATATCCGGCTGGACGCCAGCCGGACTTATCATGGGGATTTTTTTATCCAATATATCGGGAACCGCAGCAACAGCGCAATCATGCATATTGGGCCCGATAATAGCTGCTGTATGCCGCATATTCAGCTGCTGCACTGCCATAGCTGCATCGGCCGGCTTTCCATGATTATCTACGGATACGAGTTTAACCGGCCGTCCCAACAGGCCGCCTCGCTTGTTCAATTGATTTTTCGCCAACACAATGCCCCGTTCTGTCGCTTCGCCCTGTGCCTGATTTTCTCCGCTCAAGGCCAGGTTAATACCGACTATAACCGTTTCCTGCTGTTTACTATAACAAAAAGCCACGAGCACTGCCATCATGATGCAGAGGCCTGCCAAGCCGTATTTTTTTATCTTCACTGCCAACTCTTCCTTTCTTTGCCTGCAAGGTACAGAGAAAGGGCTGCCGCACAACGCGACAAGCCCCCTTTGCTTGCATTTTTAGTTTATCGTTTGTAGTACTGTCAGAAAACGAACGTATTTTTCTTTACACGCTCAACATCAAACGCAAAAACTTTGAAGAAAGGGATGATGCATGATGACAAAAAACTTCATGCGACAATCCCTAATATATCTGTTATATCTGTGTCACGGCAAAAACAGCAGCGGATCTGTCGGCGTGCCGTTCACGCGTACTTCATAATGAACGTGCGGCCCCGTACTGCGGCCTGTACTGCCGGCCAGCGAAATAATATCTCCTGCCTTGACTTCTTGTCCCTGAACGACAAGAAGCATAGAATTGTGTCCATAGCGGGTAACAAAGCCATTGCCATGGTCTATTTCCACCAGATTGCCATAGCCATCTACCCAGCCGGCCATAGATACCTTGCCGGATGCCGTTGCCCGTACAGGCGTACCGTAATCTACAGCAATATCCAGTCCTTCATGGAACCCTGTGCCGCCGCCGATAGGATTGCCTCGATAGCCAAAATTAGAGGTAATCGTCCCAGTGACCGGCCAAATGGACGGCGTCGTCGAAGACACGGCATTGACGCCGCCGGAAGCAGAAGCATAGGCTTTAGAGGAAACTTGCTGCATTTGCCGGACTTGCTGCCCTGCCGTATCACTCAATACGGTTTTCAACGTAATAAAGCTGATAATGCGGGCATTTGTGCGCGTTTCCAATCGAGAGGTGGCCAGTAACAAGTCATTATAACTTGCATGAGAAACATCCGGAGATTTCTTTTGCGAACCTGCTACGCCACCTTCACCTTTTGGGCTGTCACCAGCTCCTGAGCCCTTGACCATCTGCCGCAGTTCCTGATCCAACGAATCCATTTTATCCATTTTTTCCTGCAGCGACGTCGTTTTTTCACGCATCAATTCCAGCTGCTGTTCATGAAGCGATTCTTTTTCTCGAGCTTGCTGCAAGGCAATAAATTGATAAATACCGACGCCTACTACAGCAACAAAAACGACGACTCCGGCAGCAATAATCCGTACAATCCGTTTATATTGCCGCGCCGAAAGGGTAATGGGTTCTGTTGTATTTTTTAAAATGCCTTTTTCTTTGAAAAAAGATTGTATGCCGGTCCGCCACTGAAACATCTTTTTTTTCAGCTGGTCCTGCCATATCTTACATCGTTCTTGAAAAGACAAGCCATATCCCTTCTTTGTCTAAAATTCATCTACATCATATATTATTCTTCTTTTTGAGCAGTCTGTATATCCCCCGTATAGTGAACAGCACTGTCCAAGCTTTCTTGTTCTTCTGCACTCATGCCGTACAAACACTTGCCGTCTACAATCGGTTTGGCAAAAATACGCGATTCATTGCGGCCATAGACACTGGATAAGCAAAAACCATCATTTTTTCCATCCAGTACCGTAAACGCAAAGCTCAAGTTGTTGCCTATGTTGTCAAAGGCGTTGTATTTTACAAACCCAATTTTGCGAAAACAGTGATTCTGTACTGCCAAAATATCTTTTTGCGTAGTATGAATCATATCCAATGTTCCTTGGAGATTATGCAGCTTATCCACATCTTCCCTCAATTTAGCTTCCATGCTCTTGCCAGCTTCATCCTGCATGAAATACGTATATTTTTCTTCTAATTTTTGTACCTTGCGGTTCAATATGAAGATATAAACAAGGAGAAGCAGCACAATAATCCCTGTTATACCAGCTGCAGCTGCAAACAGTATATGCGTATCTAGTCCGTAAAACATGTTTTTCCTCCTGCCGTTATGCGACTCTTTTATTCAACCCAAGCGGTTTTTAGTATACTTTGCTTTATCATACATGAAATGAAGATATAGGGGAAGCTGTCTGCTCCGGTTCTTCGTCTGCAAGCAGGTGAAGCAAGCGTTCCAATTCTTCTTCCGATGTAAAAGCTATTTCAATTTTCCCTTTTTTCTTATTGCGGCCCAAGCGAATCGCCACACTAGTACCCAAATGCATTTTCATTCGGTCCTGTACGGCTTCCAAATAGGCATCCGGTTCTGCTGGTTCTTTGGGCTGTTCATTGGCCGTCAGCAGCTTTTTGACATATGCTTCTACCTGACGGGCCGATAATTCATGATCCATAATATAAATAGCGGCATCGTGCTGCTGTGCAGCATCTGTAAGCCGCAGCAAAGGCCGCGCCTGTCCCATGGAAAGGCGTCCTTCTGTAATGCACTGCTTGATTTCATCCGGCAGCTGCAAAAGGCGCATCATATTGGCTACATGCGCCCGGCTCTTGCCCACTTTTTTAGCAGCCTGTTCCTGCGTCAAATGAAATTCTTCAATCAACATTTGATACGCAGCGCCTTCTTCAATGGCATCCAAATCTTCACGCTGCAAATTTTCAATCAACGCGATTTCAGCTGCTTTATCAGGTGTAAAGCTGCGAATAACAGCCGGTATGGTTACAAGGCCGCATAATTTAGCAGCGCGCAGTCTTCGTTCACCGGCAATCAATTCATAGCAGCCGGCTTCTTTCTTCTGCACGACAATCGGCTGAATCACGCCATACTGCCGAATTGATGAAGCCAGTGCTTCCAACGCTTCTTTTTGGAAAACCCGCCGCGGCTGTTTAGGATTGGGGTGTACAGCGTCTACCGCAATTTCCACAGGCGCTCCCTGCTGTGTTTCCGTATGTTCCACACGGCTTTCATTCAATCCCAAGACCTTTAATCTGCTTCCCAATGCATTATTCATGCCAAGGCCTTTCTTTTTAGCCGACACGGCGAATCACCTCTTTTGCTAATTTTTTATATACTTCTGCCCCTTTGGAATGGGGATCATAAATGGTAATCGGTTCACCATGGCTTGGCGCTTCGCCGAGCCGGACATTTCGCGGAATAATAGTCTTAAACACTTGGCCGCTGAAATATTTTTTTACTTCTTCGGTTACTTGAATAGATAAATTGGTACGGCCGTCATACATCGTCATCAGCAGCCCCAATAGATGCAGTTTGTCATTCAAGCTGCTGCGTACCATTTCTACGGTCTGCATCAGCTGCGCCAATCCTTCCAGTGCATAAAATTCACACTGCACGGGAATCAGCACAAAATCTGCTGCTGCTAATGCATTTATCGTCAAAAGTCCCAGTGACGGGGGGCAGTCAATCACAACGTAATCATATGGTTTCTTTACCGTATGCAAATACTCATGCAGTACGTTTTTCAAGACATGTTCCCGGTTATCTATGGTTACTAATTCTACAGCAGCTCCGGCTACATCCATCGTGGCCGGAACAACAGCCAGTTTTTTTATCATCGTCTTTTGAACGACTTCCGTCATAGGCGTCTGCTCTATGAGGCAGTCATATAAATTTTTTGTCAGGCTGGTTTTATCAATGCCCAAGCCGCTGGTAGCATTGCCCTGCGGGTCCAAATCGACAAGCAGCGTTCTCTTGCCGCAATCGGCCAGACATGCACTTAAACTAATCGCTGTCGTCGTCTTCCCAACGCCGCCTTTTTGGTTCGTTACGGCAATGATATGTGTCAACACACCCACCTCATTCCATGATTCATCAGATATTTAAAGTCTATATTATAGTATAGCATAGACAGTACGGCGTAGCCAGTACTCAGACCCATAAGATAGCATAAGTTTTTCACTTTTTTTATGGTATAATAGACATGCTCTATGTACTAGCATAACGTACTGCCTACTTTACAGGAAAGGATGTTTTTCTCATGCCGCTTTATACACCGAAATTAACGCATATCAACAGTCAAATCGTACAGCAATATGTCGAACAGCGCAGTCAGGATGATGTGGACTCCGCTGTGATTACAGCTGCCTGCAGCACGGTGCTGCATCTTGCCAATCCGCAGGCTGTTTTTCAGCAAGTATTCTATGACAGTGCTTCACAGCATATATTATGCAGCGCGCCGTTTCATTTTAAAAGCCAGCAGCTTCTGCCGTATTTGGAACAGGCCCATATCATTTTAAGCAGTGCCGTTACCTTAGGCACTGCTGTAGAAAAAGAAATTGATGATTGCTTTCTTGCCAAAGATTTTGCCAAAGGCATTGCCCTGGACTCTGCAGCAACGGTTGCCGCAGGTCAGCTGCTGGATGTATTGACACAATATATTCAGGAAGTCTGTGAACCGAAAGGATATAAAATCATCTGGCGTTTCAGCCCCGGCAACGGCGACTGGCCGGTCAGCCAGCAAACAGATGCAGCCAAGGCTGCCGGCGGCAGTCAAATCGGTTTATCGATTACAGCCGGCGGCATGCTCAATCCCCGCAAGTCACTTACTGCATTCTTTGGGCTGCATACAACAGAAAGCAGCTGCGGCGGCAGTTGTGCCGGCTGTGCCCTCTCCGGTCATTGCCACGAATAAGTATATTCGCTGTCGCTGTTTGAAATCACGGCCCAGTATCACGATATGAGTAAACCCCTGTCTGCAGGCTATGTTTTGCGTATGTTGCAGACAGGGGTTTTGTATTTGCAAATGACTTTATTTTGTTAATTTTGGCAGGGTTCCTGCGATAATACGAACGATAAGTGCTACTGTATCAAGTTCTACAGCTTCATCTGCACTGTGAATATCGTTGTTGTTCGGGCCAATAGATACGATGTCCAGGTTTGGATTCATGGAATAGAAATAGCCTGTTTCCAAACCGCCGTGCATGGCTTCGATACGCGCCGGTTTTCCGGCTTCTGTGTGGTATACTTCTGCAACAAGCGGTACCAGCGTGCTGTGCGGATTTTCTGTCCAAGCCGGTTCCGGTGAAGCGATATCTACCGTAAAGCCTGTCAGTTCTGCATATACAGGCAGTGTTTCCATCAATTCACGCAGGCGCGCATCAGAGGAAGAGCGCGGGAAATACTGGAATACAACCTGTGTGTCCGTCGTTTCGATCGTCCCGATATTCGCTGACAAATCCGGCAGCTTGGGCAGCGTCTGATTCATCGCAAAGACACCGCAGTGAAGAATAGACAAGAGCTGTACCAAGGCCTTGGTATCTGCCGGCGAAAATACGCGCGTCGGCATAGCCGTTTTTTCTACGACAAAATCAGCAGTTTTTTCTACTTCACCATATACCAAAGCAAATTCATCTTTGGTTTTGGTCAACACCTGCTGTACCGTATCCATATCGGCATCGTCCAGTGTAATAACAGCCGAGGTTTCCGACGGAATCGCATTGGCTGCATTGCCGCCTTTTACAGAAGCCAATGTATACGCAACGCCGGCATGGCGGAGACGCAGCAGGAAATAAGCCAATGCCTGAATAGCGTTGCTCTTTCCCTGATTAATGGTTTCACCGGAGTGACCGCCTACAAAATGTTTCGTCGTGACCGTAAGTGCAGCATTGCCTGTCGGTTTTTGCCAAGAAATCGTTTTGCTGAAGTGTGTATGAACGCTGCCGGCAGAAGCGACGCAAAGCACATCAATGGATTCTGAATCGCAGTTGATGATATACTTGGCATCTTGAACATACTTGGGGTCCAAATGCGTAGCGCCGGTCATGCCTGTTTCTTCATCGACCGTAAAAATAAGGCGCAGCGGGCCATGTGCTGTGTCCTGCTGAATCAGATACAGTGCAATGGCAATGGCAATGCCGTCGTCGGCGCCAAGGCTCGTGCCGTCAGCATGAAGAATATTGCCTTCACGCACGAGTTTGATTTCACTGGTCAGCGGGTCATAGTCAACGCCGGGCTTGGCAACGCAAACCATATCCATGTGCCCTTGAATAATCGTCAGCGGATAGGATTCGCAGCCTGTTGTTGCCGGTACGTCTGCAATGACATTGTATACTTCGTCCTGCACAACGTGCTGAATCCCCAATTCATGAAGACGGCTGACAATATAATCGCTTACCTTTTTTTCATGGTGCGACGGCCGCGGGCATTTTGCCAGTCCTGCAAATTCCTGCAGCACGCCGTCAATGATTTCTTTATCTTTCATATTCGTATTCCTCCTTAAAAAGCTAAGTTGCAGTCCAGATTTATTATATCATACTATCTCTATTTTACATGTCTCTCATTCTCTTATTTTAATTTCACAAAGGACTTGATATAAATTGTGTGATATAATTTACATTGTAGATATATATGTTTAAGGAGGTTTTAGTATGAACTCACCAACTCCCCAAACAGCGGGGAGTCCCACTATGCCGGAATTAACGCTTCGCGGCATGATTCTCGGTGCACTAATTACCATCATCTTTACAGCCTCAAACGTCTATCTGGGGCTCAAAGTGGGACTAACATTCTCATCCTCTATTCCAGCCGCTGTCATTTCTATGGCAATCCTGCGCATGTTCAAACATTCTAATATTTTAGAAAACAACATGGTGCAGACACAAGCATCTGCGGCAGGAACGCTGTCAGCCATTATCTTTATTCTTCCCGGCTTGCTCATGCTGGGTTATTGGCAGGGATTTCCTTTCGGAGAAACACTGCTGCTCTGCGCATGCGGCGGTTCATTAGGCGTACTCTTTACGATTCCTCTGCGGCGTGCTATGGTCGTCAATAGTGACTTGCCGTATCCAGAAGGACAGGCTGCTGCTGAAATTTTAAAAGTCGGCAGCGATATCCGCAAAGCGAAAGCCGCACATGAAGATGTTTCTAAAAAAGAAACAGGCATGAAAGATATTTTAGGCGGTACTGCATTAGCTGGTTTCTTTAGTCTATGCTCCAACGGATTCCATATTTTTTCTGCTGAAATCAATCACTGGATTCTCCTCGGAAAAACGTCTGTAACACAGCTGCCAATGGGCTTTTCCATGGCGCTTTTAGGTGCAGGGTATTTAATCGGCATTGCCAGTGGTATTGCTATCTTAGTCGGTACACTGCTGGCATGGGTTGTTTTCGTTCCTTACCTGACCAGTGTATTAACACCGGCAGAAGGACAAACAGCAGCAGCGTTTGCCAGTGCAGTCTGGGCGCAAAAAGTTCGCTTTATTGGTGCCGGATGTATCGGTATCGCTGCTATTTGGACATTAATCCGTCTGGCTAAACCGGTTATCGACGGCATCAAAATGTCCATCAGCGCTATTCGCGACAACGACACAGCAGAAAAGAAAATCCTGCATCACACGGATATTGATATGTCGCCCAAATCCGTCGGCTTAGTCTTTTTAGCTATTTTAGTCGGTTTATTTATTACCTTTTATTCCTTCGTCAGCGGTGCCGGACTGCCTTTCTCTGTTTCTTTGACGTATATCGTCGTCGGTATCCTCATTGCTATTTTGATGGGTTTCTTCGTCGCTGCTGCCTGCGGCTACATGGCCGGTCTTATCGGTACATCTGCCAGCCCGATTTCAGGCATCGGCATTTTGGGCATTTTGATTTCCTCGCTTGTCGTTTTGGCTATCAGTTCTTCATTCGGTGTCTTTGCAACGCCGGAAGGAACAAAGTTTGCCACTGCGTTGGCCATTTTTATTACCAGCGTCATCGTCAGCATTGCCTCTATTTCCAACGATAACCTGCAGGACCTCAAGACAGGCTATATCGTCGGTGCTACACCGTGGAAACAGCAGGTTGCTTTGATTCTCGGCTCTATTATCGGTGCCTTTGCTATTGCACCGGTTTTAAATTTACTGTACCAAGCCTACGGCTTTACGGGCGCCATGCCGCGTGCCGGTATGGATGCTTCACAAGCCTTATCCGCTCCGCAGGCTACGTTGATGACGACAATTGCCCAAGGCATTTTCAGTTCAAGCTTAGATTGGAATTACATTCTTCTTGGCATCGGCATCGGTGTCGTCGCCATCATTATCAATTTGATTTTGACCAAAACGACAAAGTCGCTGACGCTGCCGCCGCTCGCTGTCGGCATGGGCATTTATCTGCCGCCAACATTGGAAATTCCACTCGTTGTGGGTTCTGTTATCGGGTATTTTGTTCATAAATATCTCCGCCGGCGTGCAGCACTGCGCAGCCCTGGCCATGAAGATGAAGACGTAGAAGCCTGCAACCACCGCGGTGTTCTCTTTGCTTCCGGCTTGATTGTTGGCGAAAGCTTGATGGGCGTCATCATTGCCATGCTTATCGTCGTTTCCGTTACGTCCGGCGGCAGTGAAAATCCGTTGGCTCTCGTTGGTAAAGATTTTCAATCGACTGCGGACATCCTTGGCTTAATTGTGTTTATTATTTCTATCGTTCTTTTAGTTCGTCATATTATATCTACTAAATTCACATTGCAAAAATAATGCATAATCTGCAAAGCTGTCTGATACATTTCTATCAGGCAGCTCTTTTTTTGATGGAAAATTTTTATCTTTTTATCTCAAAAATCATCTTTCTATATACTTTATAGAATGTTATAATACATTTTATGTATGTTTCTTTATTCGTTAAGACTATCTATCGGCTTTAGCGCTGCTATGCATGCAGTCTGCTGTTCTTTTTTTTACACATTTTATATGAAATGCTAATAAGAATATGACAGAAATTATATAGCATGCAGTAAGCAACGCTATCCATAGAGTCTTCGTATTTTATATTTAGGAGGAATTTTACTAACTATGAAAAACTTTGCTCATCGCGGCTTCAGCGGCAAGTATCCGGAAAATACAATGCTCGCATTTCAAAAAGCCTTGGAAATTGGTGCCGACGGCATCGAAATGGACGTCCAACTTACCAAAGACCAGCAGCTCGTCGTCATTCATGACGAACGCGTAGACCGTACAACAAATGGTACGGGGAATGTGCGCGATTTTACACTGGAAGAACTGCGCAAACTGGATGCCTCATACATCTATACCGGTAAAATGGGCTTTAACGGCATTCCTACGTTTGAAGAATACTGCAGCTGGGTCAAAGACACGCCGCTTGTTACCAATATTGAATTAAAAACAGGGGTCTATCCATACCCCGGCATTGAAGAAAAAGTCTGGGCTGTTTTACAGCAGTATCAGTTGGAAGACAAAGTCATCATTTCCAGCTTTAATCATGAAAGCATTTTGCGCATGAAAGCCTTGGCTCCTAATCTCAAATACGGTCTTTTGACAGAAACTTGGCTTATCAATCCCGGTGCGTACACAAAACGTGTCGGTGTTGCCTGCTACCACCCGTATTACGGCAGCTTGACGGATGAAGTGATTGCCGAAATTCAAAAAGAAGGCATTGAAATCAACACGTTCACAGTCAATGACGAAGCCAGTGTCAAACGCCTGCGCGACAAAGGCGTGGACATCGTAATTGGCAACTTCCCGGATATGGTCAAACGCGTACTAAAAGGAGAACAATAATGGACGGTTTAGAAGCGCTTGTAAAGTTGATTAACTCCTACTTGTGGGGGAAATGGCTTGTTTATGTATTACTTTGTTTAGGTATTTTATATACGATTACCAATGGGTTTATTCAAATTCGGCATTTCGGCTTCATTATCCGCCGCACCTTGATTGATTCCTTTAAGACACGGCACGAAGATAAAGGCAGCGGCTCCATCTCTACATTCAAAGCCATGATGGTTACACTGGCCGGCAATGTCGGCGGCGGCAACGTTGTCGGAGTCGCCACGGCGATTGTATCCGGCGGCATGGGAGCTGTTTTCTGGATGTGGGTTGCCGCATTCTTCGGCATGGCTCTCAAATACGGTGAAATCGTGCTGTCACAAATGTACCGCGGCAAAGACAAAGAAGGCAATCTTCTCAGCGGCCCTATGTACTATATCCGTGACGGTCTGAAATGTCCTTGGCTGGGCATCGTAATCGCCGTCCTCATGTGCATCAAGATGATGGGAGCCAACCTCGTACAGTCCAATACGATTTCCGGTATTTTAAATGCCAATTACGGTGTCCCAACCTATATGACAGGCATTATACTGATTGTTCTGCTCATGTGCATTACCTTAGGCGGTTTAAAACGGCTGGCAAACCTGGCCATGAATCTGGTTCCGTCTATGTCCATCTTTTATATCGTCATCGGTATCTTGGTTATTCTCTTGAATATCCAGGCTGTACCGCATATCATTGCCGAAATCTTCACACAGGCATGGTCCTTTGATTCGGTTGCCGGCGGTACCGGCGGCTATGTCATCGCCCAAGCGATGCAGTATGGGATTGCCCGCGGCATGTATTCCAACGAAGCCGGCGAAGGCACGGCTCCCTTTGCGCATGGCTGCTCTATCGTACCGCATCCTGTCGATGAAGGCATCACCGGCGTTACCGAAGTGTTTGTCGATACGATCGTTATCTGCACCATTACCGCTCTGGTTGTCGGCGTTACCGGGATTTACACGACAAACCATTCGGCAACGGTCATGGCATTGGAATCCTTCGGCACCGTATGGGCTCCTTTAAAACATGCCGGGACCTTTGCTCTGCTGATTTTCTGCTTTACAACACTGATGGGGCAATGGTGGAATGCTTCTAAAAGCTTCACGTATGCCTTCGGGGAAAAAGTAACCAACGTCATAAAATATATTTTCCCGCTTCTTTGTATTTTAGGTTCTATGGGTAAAATCAATTTAGTTTGGGGCATCCAGGATATGGCTATGGGCCTGGTCGTCATTCCGAACATGATTGCGCTGCTCATTCTGTTTCCCAAAGTACGGGCAAAAACAAAAGAATATTTCAGCAATCCTAAGTATTATAAAAAATAAGCAAGTAAAAACTAGGGCTGTGACAAAATGAAATTTTTGACTTCATTTTGTCACAGCCCTTTTACCATACCGTTTTACATGTATCGTTTGCAGTGTTACGATGTATTTCCTTTAAACCTCAAACCAAAAATTAAAAATGTTATATTACGGCTCCTTCTTTGCTACCAGCGCTGACGCCATTGTCTAAACCATGCTGCCATACCGTCAGTAATCCAAAGCACATTCGTAGCGAGCTGTTTTGCCGTCCGGCTTTGGCGAATGATGCCGGTACTGAGTGCGCCTAAGAAAAATCCTCCTATCACGTCACTGCAGTAATGCAGCCGGCAGACAATACGGGATGCGCCTAAAACGACGCTCCAAATCAAAAACGGAATGCCCCAACCGTTTTTGCGGCTCAAGAGCATGAGCGAGACTGCCATCGCATTCATCGAATGATTGCTGGGAAACGACGCATTATCTTTATGCGGAATCAGGGGCCGGTACTGTTTATGTTTGACAAACGGACGCCTGCGATGCCAAATATGTCCAATGATACAGGATATCCCCGAGCCCACACCGACAGCAAACAAACAATAGAGCAGCGTACGGCGCCGATACAGCCGCTCCTGCACCGCGCCGGGGCGAAGCCATTCTATCATGCCGTAAATCAGAAATGCGATATAGCCGAAACGGGCAATCCATGTAAAAATTTTACGGATAGTTTCTTGGTACACGATGAACTTTTCGATTCCTGCAAGAATATATTTCACTGCCATTTCTCCTTTTGAGTAGTACCGTCTATGTTACTTGCAGTATAGCAAACTTCTGCCTATTTGCCTAGGTTAGGTCCTGTTTTCATGGACGCACTGCATGGCTGCCTCGACGAAATCAGTAACCGCTTTGCGTACATAAGACGTATTCTGCCAAGCCAGGCGTATCGAGTATTGTTCTTCCAGCGGCACGGCCAATAAGGATTGCTTATGTGTGGGATTGGACCAGGCATGATACTGAATATCCGGGCAAAAACAAATGCCGTCGCCACGATAGCATAATTCCAGCAAGGTTTCCATATTGTCAGAAATAGTGTGAATAGGCGGCATGATGCCGGCATGCTGCAGTAAAATCCGTCCTACGCGGCCGATAAAGTCATTTTCGTAGGCCAATAAAAATGGAAAATCTTTCAGCATACTGATATCCCGCGTCTGGGTAAGCTGTTCTTCTGCAGCCGGAGTCAGAAAACTGCGCGGTACCGCCAAAATAATGCGTTCCGTATAAAAAGGCCTGCTTTTGCATTCCGGCAGCTCATCTGGAAGATTGGCTATAATGACATCGACATCGCCATGCAGCAAATGGTCTATCTGTTGTTCATTTTGCCCTTCCATGACATGAATCCGGATGTGCGGATAGCGTTTCCGATACAGCGGAATAATCTTGGGCAGCCATATTTTTCCCCGCGTATGGCCAATGCCAATCGTCAGCGTACTGCCGCCGCCGCCGGATATATCGGCAAACTCCGCCTGCATGGCTTCATACATATGCTGAAACTGAAAGACATACTGATAAAATATCCGTCCTGCATCGGTCAGGGCAAAATGGGGTCGGCGCTGAAACAGCGTACATCCCAGTTCTTTTTCCAACGCTGCCATGTGCGCGCTCAACGTCTGCTGTGTAATATGAAGTGCTGCTGCCGCCTGCGTAATACTTTGATGCTTGACAACAACAGCATAATAAAACATGGGAAGCAAATTCACGTCTTTTCACCTCACAGTATTTTACCTGTAGTATACCGTGGATATAAACAGTTTGCAAATTGTGCACTCTTTTTTTACACTATTCATAACGCAGCGGCTATAAGTACGCAGTACAGGAGGTTTTCTATGATAGAAGCAGGCATTCTCGGTATATTTTCATGTTTTCTCATACTCAGTCTCGTATGCGGTGTTTCCTTAATTTGGGCACTGCTCGCCGGATTTATTTTATTTTTTTCTTACGGCCTATATCGCCGTCATCCGTTTCATGAAATGATTCACCTTTCCTTGGAAGGGATTCGCACAACAAAAAATGTATTAATCACGCTGGCCCTTGTAGGGATACTGACCGCATCATGGCGAATATGCGGTACCATTCCCTACATCGTATATTATGCCGCCCAATGGTGTCATCTGACGGTAATTCTAACCGCTTCGTTTTTGCTGTGCGGCTTGATTTCCATGCTGATGGGGACATCCTTCGGGACAGCTGCTACGATGGGCGTCATTTGCATGACCATGACAAACAGCATGAATATCCCTGTAGTGTATGCCGGTGGCGCGATTCTGGCCGGCGTGTACATCGGCGACCGCTGTTCCCCTATGTCCACCAGCGCGCTGCTGGTCGCGACCATTACCCAAACAGATATTTTTAAAAATGTCATCCTCATGATGAAAACAGCGGCCGTTCCCCTGCTCGCATCGATTATAATCTATACGGCATTGGGCATGTCACTGCCAGCAGCAGAAACAACGGCTCATACAGCCACTGTCTTTCAGCAGTATTTTTCTCTTCATTGGGTAACTGCCGTCCCGGCTGTCTTGGTCGTCATCTTATCGTTTTGCCGCATTCACGTAAAATACATTATGCTCAGCAGTATTGCAGCAGCTGCCGTCATTGCCTATACGTGGCAGCATATGAGTGTATCTGCCATCGGGCATGCGTTTTTCTTCGGCTTTCATCCAGACAATCCCCAGCTGGCCCAGTTGCTGGAAGGCGGCGGCATCCTGTCTATGGTACGCGTGCTGGCCATCATTTTTATTTCTTCCAGCTATGCCGGGATTTTTTCAGGCACCGGCTTCCTGCGGAATATCCAAGTGCATATCCAACGGTTAAGTAAAAAAATATCGCCCTTTGGAGCTATCCTGCTGACTTCCATACTAACAGGCATGATTTCCTGCAATCAAACGCTCGCAATTATGCTTACCCATCAGCTGTGCCAACCCATTGAACCGGATTCGCAGCGCATGGCCATTCATTTGGAAAACACAGCCGTCGTTACGACACCGCTGATTCCCTGGGCTATTGCCTGCTCCGTTGTATTAGCAGTCATCAACGCACCCATTTCTTCGATTGGCACTGCCTGCTATTTATACGGCATCCCCATCTGGGATTTTATCCAAAACCATCGCCATAGAACTACAAGTAACGGCAAAACCACATCATAAGTTTCGCAGGAATGCATGCTGCGGCAAGACGTTCCCACCAAGCTACCCATCCCGGAGTAGAAACCATGCGTCCTTTTTGAATGTCCCGCCAGGCACGCTTTGCTGTTTTCTGTGCTGCAGCCGCAAAAGGATAGCGGCAAAAATGAGAGCCCCGATTGGTTTGCGAAGCAATAGAAATAAATTCTGTATCTTTTACCCAATACGGGCAAACAGCCGTCACGGTAATTCCCTTAGGCTTTAATTCTGCCACTAATGCCAGGCTGTACCGATACAAAAAAGCTTTTGTCGCAGCATATACATTCAAATACGGAATAGGCTGAAAGGCCGCCACAGAACAAATTTCAGCGATGTGGCTGCCTTTTTTCATGTACGGAAGGCACAAACTCGTCATGACCGCAGCTCCCTCGCAGTTTACACGTATCATTTGCCGTACATCTGCCGCCGGTATCTCTGCCGTCTCGCCAATACGTCCCAAGCCGGCAGCATATATGAAATAGGCAATCTCAGGTTTTTCCTGCTGCAAGGCGGTTTGGATGGACTGTATCGTATCTTCCTGACAAATATCACCGGCAAACACACGCACGTGGGTCTGTACCTGTTTCTGCAGTGCCCGCAGCCGTTCTTTGCGCCTGGCCGTAACCCATATTTCATCCATGCCGGCTTTATCCAGCAAGAAGACAAACTCTCTGCCTAAACCGCTCGATGCGCCGACTGCTACAGCAATCTTCATCACACATCCCTCACTTTTTAGCAGGCTGACCTGCTTTTTTCACCTTTTTCACATGTTGGGGCTGTTGGTTTTCTTCCTGCTGCTTAGACGGTACGGTATCTGTCGCAATCGTCGTCGTATCAAGTATCGTACCGTCGTTTTTAAAGGCTGTCACACGAAAATCCTTCGGTTCTACCTGCAGCGTTAAATACATCGGCATATCCATCGGGTTATAGTACACGGCATCTGTCGGTTTGCGCCGCGATGCATCCCAGCTTTCCGTGCCGGACCGTCCCGTCGCAATGTATATCGTTCCCGTTTCTGATCGTGTATCGTTTTTGACAGGAACCGTGCGTTCATAGCAGTGGTCGTGCGCCGTAAATACAAGGGGCACTTCGTATTTATCAAAGATAGGCATGAAACATTGTCCATTGCTGTCCAATACACCATGATACGGACTGTCCCATGGCGGACGGTGCATCATGACAATGAGCCGTTTGCCGGCCTTTTTGGCTGCCGCTAAATCCGTATCCAGCCAAGCCGCTTCATGAGTCAGCATATCCGGATCTTGCGCATGCAGTTCTTCGTAGTCCGTATTCAATGAGACATAATGAACATCGCCGTAATCAAAGGAATAGGCCAGTCGGCTCTGTCCTTGAGGACTTCCGTACGGCACGGCAAACAATGCTTTATATGTATAGGGATAGGCAAATTTCCATTCCATGCTGTAGGCTTCATGATTTCCCAAGACCGGAGCAAAGGGCAAATGACTCGTCAATATATCGGCATTGTACTGCCAATCACGCCATTGGAACCAAGCCTGCCCATTGTCCGTCAAATCTCCCATATTGACAAAAAACGCGGCATCTTTGTTGCGATTCCAGGCAATCTGCGCCGTCTGTCCCCATACGCTGTAATTTACGGACTGGGAATCACCAAAAATCAATACTTTATACTGATTTAAATTTTCTTTCGTCGTCGTAAAGGAAAACCAGCCTGTTTCTCCGCCTTCATCATTGCAGATGCGGTATTCATACGCTGTATCAGGCTGCAGGTGCTGCATATACGCACCATATGTATACGGCGGAATATTATCATAGTCGTAAATAGGCGGCCGTTTGGGTTCTGTTACATACGCTTTTTGAATATCGTTTGTGCCCTGCTGCCGATATTCTACGTAATAATTATAGTGCGGCACGCAGCTTTGCCAGGATACGGTTTTGCTTGTAGCACTGTCTTTGGAAATAATTTGAGTCAAATTATCTACAGTAAGAGGCTGTGCTGCAGCCGTATTCATGCCAACGATGCTGATGGCAGCGTATAAACCGATGCGCAGTAAAAACCGAGTAGTAAACATATATAATCATCTTTTCTTTTTCTTAATTTCTGCGTTTCTTATTGTAACGCAGAAATTAAAATTTACAAGATATACGCCCCTTTTTCTCCGCCGAATTCATATGCTCATTTTCTATTCACGTATACGGCCCAAGCAGCCCCGCTAGCGATAATCACACTTTTGGCACTGCGTCATGACAGTCCCTTCATTTTCTTTATAAAAAATACCGGCCCATTGGCAAATACGCTGCAAGATAGGCACGACTGACCGGCCTTTCTCTGTCAGCGTATATTCGACCCGCGGCGGTATTTCATCATACGAACGCCGTGCAATCATCTGATCTGCCAGCAGCTGTTTCAATGTCGCCGCCAAAACGGCATCGGTGATATTCTGCATTTCATGACGGATTTCACTATACCGCAGCGTCGTTTTCGCTGCCAGTACGCAGATAATCCGCGATTTCCATTTGCCGCCAAATACTTCCAAGCCGTATTCCAACGGGCAGCGAATATCTGCTTCCAACTTTTTTTGATACATCATCTTCTCCTCCTTTGTCTTTTCTTCATTGTACCGTATGGTTTGTCATACGCAAGTTACTATGAAATTAATGAGTTACTTATAAATTTATCAATATCTTACATTGCCGCCGTTTCTCCCGTATACTGTAGCTATAGTCAAACAGCGTTTTATATGAGGAGGAATGACACATGAATGAACATGTTGTACAAGTCTTGAAAGAACAAATTTGGTATTTAGGAACCTATGCAGACGAACCCAATGCCGTACCCGTCGCTTTTAAAGAAGTAACACCGGACGGCAAGCTTATCGTCGGCGATGTCTTCCTGGATACTACACTGAAAAACATTCAGGCCAACGGAAAAATTGCCGTTTCTGCCTGCAATGCCCAAACCTTTGAAGGATATCAAATCAAAGGAACCGCCACCTATATCACAACCGGTCCGATAGTAGAGCATTTCAAAAAAATAGTAGAAGACATGTTCAAAGGAGCCTGCACAGCCAAAGGCGCCCTTGTGATTACGCCGGAAAAAGTTATCGTTACGACACCGGGCCCGGATAACAAAAAAATTCTCTAATACAGCGTTCACCGATTTACATTCCATAAAGAAAAACAACAAACCAGCAGCCATATGACTGCTGGTTTGTTGTATATTGAAATCATGAAATTACATCGTAACTTTGCTGGTCTTTGTCCAAATGCCCATTTTTTCGGCCTGTTTAATGAGGTCTTCACGGAAATCAGGATGTGCAATGTTGATCAATGCTTCTGCACGCTGCCATGTGGATTTGCCTTTGAGGAGTGCGGCGCCGTATTCTGTAACAATATATTGAACAGCAGAACGCGGTGTCGTAATGACAGAACCTGCCGGCAAGGTTGGTCTAATCAAGGATTCAACATGACCATCTTTGAATTTACGCGTTGAATGTACGCAGATGAAGCTCTTGCCGCCGTTGGAAGCGAAAGCGCCCTGGGCAAAGTCGAGCTGTCCGCCTGTACCGCTGATATGCTGATAGCCAGCTGTTTCTGCATTGACCTGGCCATACAAGTCGAGGTTGATGCAGCCATTGATGGAAATAAATTTATCGATGCTGGCAACAACACCTACGTTATTGACATAGCTTACAGGCGCATTGAATACGACCTGGTTGTTGTCAATAAAATCGTACAGCCGCTGTGTGCCGCCGGCAAATGCATAGATGATTTTGCCTTTGTCACGGTTCTTGTTGCCCGTGATTTTGCCAGCTTCATACAAGTCTACATAAGAATCTACAAGCATTTCTGTATGACCGCTCAAATCTTTTACGTCCGATTCAGCCAATTTTTCGCCGACAGCAGACGGAATACCGCCAATGCCGAGCTGCAGGGTACTGCCGTTTTCAATCATCGGGATGATGAAATCTGCAATCTTCGCATCCAATTCGTTGCCCGGACGATTTGGAATCTGCGGCATCTGATGATTCGAGCCTTCGACGACATAATCGACATCACAGATGTTCAATTCTGTCTGATAGCCCAATGCTTTTGGCATGTTCGTATTGACTTCGACAATAATCTGTTTAGCAGCTTTAATCAAACCGCGCAGGTCAGATACCTGAGGCCCTAAGTTGAAATTGCCCCATTTATCCATCGGATGAACCTGAATAATCAATTTATCAATATTTTCCCAATATTTCGGCAGTTCATTAAAGAGCATCGGAATAAACCAGCAGCGGCCGTCTTTATTCATTTTACGTTCAAAGCCATTCATATGTGCCGTAGCAAAACGAACTTGGTCATTGGAATCGCTGTTGCGGTACACGGCATACGGTTCATCTTTGACGACAGTCGTAGCGACTACTTCAATCCCCTTGAGGTCTTTGATACGATTGCCCAAAGCAATATCAATATCATACGGTGCAGAGCAGCCAAGACCATACGAGATGCGATCGCCATCTTGAACCAATGCAGCAGCTTGTTCAGCTGTAATTAATTTTTGTTTGTACACATCAGCAATTTCAGAAATTTTGTACATTCTAAAAAACCTCCTCCAAATCATAAAGCCCACATTTCATGAAATAGATTCATATATATAGTATAACGCATTATGTTAGAAAGTGATAGTGAAATTTATAACAAAGGCTATGAGTTTTTTAGGCGTTTACGCATATTACTATTAGGAATATTCATCTTTAAACGAAATTTTGTCACCGTTCTCCTCGCAATATGAATATTTTTTTGACTGAAATATACTGCAATTTCTTGGTCTGACCACGGATGCTGACTATCTTCTTCCGCAATTAGGCGGAGCATCTCCTGCATAATCGCTTTATCAGACGTGAGACCGTCTGCGCGGGAATCATCCCGGTATGAATGGGCCAAAAAACTTTGTACCGGATGTATACGTTGTTTGAACAATGCATACCGATTTCGACATACGCGGCTCACAGTAGCCGTACTGAGTCCCGTTCCTTTGGCAATAGCAGCTTGTGTCAATGGCCGCAGGGTTTCATCATGCAAAAAATAATTTCGCTGCTGCTCTAAAATATACTGCATGACGATAAAAATAGACTGCCAGCGATAGGCTAATGCGGTCTGTAAATCCAAAAACTGCCGCTTTGCCCGGCGGATAAATAGCTGCGTCGCCTTATCCCCCTCTTTTTTATATACCTCGTATAAGTCATCTCTAAAAAACACGTCCGGCAGTTCTTCCAATGAACGAACCTGCAGCTGTCCTTGGGCATCACAAAAAATTTCCACATCTGCCCGCACATATTCCGTTTGGGTTTCTGCCTGCGGTGCCGGCTGCAGCGAAAGTTTTTTCAAAAAGGCACGAATACGGCGTATCGCATCAGCATCTGCATTCATTTCTTTTTCCAGCCGCTGCCAGCGTCCATGAAGAAAGTCATCATAATACCATTCCAATAGTTCTTCTGTTCCTGCCGGCGCATCCTGCCGCCGCCGTGTTTGAATCAGCAAGGCTTCGCAAATAGAGCGCGCTGCAATGCCTGCCGGTTCAAAAGACTGTACCAATGCCAGTCCCTGCTCCATGTCTGCCAATCCCAAGCCATATGCCCTGCCAATAGCAGCTAAATCCCCTTGAAAAAATCCTTTTTCGTCCAACGATTGAATGACCAGCCCCGCTGCCATGATGACCTTTTTCGGTGCTGTTTGCACCCGCAGCTCTTTCATCAGTTTTTCTTCTAATGAATCGCCCCGACTGCAGGCAGCCTCTATCGGTTTTTCTGCATTATCGTTGCCGCTATGCTGCCCGACATCGCGATATCGAATATCCAACAGCGGGTTATCGGTCACTTGCTCACGCAAAAAATCCTGCAAATCCTGTCCATGAAGCGTCATCATCTGAATCGTAAGCCGCTGCATTTGCGACAACTTTATTTTTTGTTCTAAATGTAAAGAAACTTTGACCATAACTGCCTCTCATGTGTCTAACGTACCATCGTATCTATAGTCATATTGTCCCACAAGAAGGCCTTTCGGTCAAAGTTTCTGCCTATACTGCCATATGCTGTTTTTACATCTATATAAAAAAACTATCTAAAAGCAGCAACATGTCGTCCTATTATTGTTCTTTTTTATAGCCCCTTTCCCGCTAAAACACCCTCTTGCCGGCAGCCTGCCGATTTTCAGACCTACATTTATAATAGATAAAAAAACGACGACGATAAAAAAACGACGACAGCGTCTGTCAAAGACACCCTCGTCGCTTTTATCATGATTTCATCATACCATGCCGTTTTCCATCTTTCAATGGTTAGAAAATTGAATTTATTTTCTTTATATTTTACAGCACTCGTTGTATGGTATCGCCATATACGGTTGGTTTTATTTCATTTGTTCCGGAGAAACACGCAAGTACGAATTCATATCTACGGAAGACACTTTTGTTATTTTTACCGGTGCCTTAGCAGGAGTTGATTTACTGTTTACGCTGGCATTGACAGCACCGACTGCGCTGATGATAAAAAAAGCAGCAAAAATAGCTAAAACAACAAAACGTATGCTCTTAGTCATGATATAAAACTCCTTTATCTTTCAAAAAAATATAAAACAAACGCAAATGCCGACACCCTATACGCAGGCATCGCTGTGGTTTGTTTATGCTTATATCATAACACTTGTAAGTTTAACTTTTAATATTTAAAGTTAAGTTCTCTTATTTGAGCTTCTTTCAGTACTATCATCTTAATATTTTAATGTTAGCCATACTATTCTTTTCTCTTTTTAGATATATTTTAGTTTTGCAATAGATGTCGTTTCCAACAACTCCCTTATCGTCTTCCCATTCAGGGAATCAACGCAGCCAAGGAAGGAAATACACGTAAACTTCGTTTTAAAATTCCCTTCATATAGGCAATAGCAATGCCGTAATTGGTAATCGGAATGCCTTGGGCATGGGCATGCTGCATGCGAAACTGCATTTCCCGTTCATTGAGCATGCAGCCGCCGCAGTGAATGACCATAGCATAGGAAGACAAGTCATCAGGAAATTCCCGGCCGCTTGTCGTTTCAATTTGAATTGTTTTTCCTGTATATTCATGAATCCAGTGCGGCAGTTTTACCGTGCCAATATCTTCACACTGCCGATGATGCGTACATCCCTCTGAAATGAGAACTGTATCGCCGTCCTGCAGCCGGTCCAGTGCAGTGACGCCATGAACGGCTTCTTCCAAAAAGCCTTTATGACGGGCCATCAAAATCGAAAACGATGTCAACAAGATATCCTGCGGCGTATCGTTGGATACACTGGCAAAGGCCTGGCTGTCCGTAATGACTAAAGCCGGCTTGGTTCCCAGCCGAGTGAATGTACGGCGCAGTTCATTTTCTTTGACGACAACAGCCGTGCAGTCTGCATCCAGTACTTCCCGAATCGTTTGCTGCTGCGGCAAAATAAGCCGTCCCTTGGGAGCTGCCGAGTCAATAGGCACGACAAGCACGACAAAGTCACCGGAATGAATCAGATCGCTGACAATCGGTGCAGCTGTTTCTTGGGGCTTCAGTCGGGCTAATCGTTCTTTCAGTTCTGTAATTCCCTGCTTTGACAGCGCACTGACATATAATTCATTTGGAGCAGCTTTTGCATGACCGGCAAGACAGTCCGCTTTATTATAGACAATTACATACGGAATTTGTTTTTCCCGAATAAGCTGCAGTATATCCGTATCGCTCTGCGTCATGCCTTCTGCTGCATCAATGACCAATACGGCGATGTCTGTTTTATGCAGTACCTCTTTGGTTTTTTGCACGCGCAGCGTCCCTAACGAACCAACATCATCAAACCCCGGCGTATCGATAATCACGACCGGTCCCAGCGGCAGCAGTTCCATCGCTTTATAAACCGGATCGGTCGTCGTTCCTTTTGTATCGGACACAATAGCCAGCTGTTGTCCCGTAACGGCGTTGACGACACTGGACTTGCCGGCATTGCGGCGGCCAAAAAAACCAATATGAATCCGTTCCCCTGACGGCGTATCATTGAATCCCATGGCATTACACCCCTTTGACTCGTTTTACAAATTCTGAAAATACATCCGGCTTCATCAAATCAGGAATTTCGTTTTGATACATGCGGCCGGAAAATGCTTCGTGCCCCAATGGCACTACACGGCTCTTTGCAGGACAAACAGGCTGATACAGCGGGTCTGCTATAATGACGTCTTTTTCATTCAAGCAGGCCTGCAGTTCCTGTTCAGACGCAACGCGGCAGTCTGTTGGCTGCAGCGTCTTTGCAGCCGGTTCCAATGGGCACAGTACCTGCACAGGCATACCGACAGTCATTTCCAACGCAGCTGCCAAGGATGCCGCATACACACTTTCACCAATGACAGCGATATTCGCTTTGCCGTCATCAGTCCGCTGCAAACACGGATACTGATTTTCTCCTGTATGCACAGCCTGCAGCAATGCCTGACGCACCGTATCTTGAAATGGTCCGATAGGCACCCCGACTACATACGGCTGGTCAAACCGTTCTTTCATGATGTTGGCCGCTTCCAATCCCCCATAAGAAACGACTAGGTTGACGTCAGCCTGTCCTGCCATCTCAATTTCTTCTATACGGCTTCCCATAGCCCAAATACTGCGCACAGAAAATCCCTGTTTTGCCAGAAGACGCCGTATCGTTTTTTCACTGCCCTGATACGCAAAATCAAGCGGTGTCATTCCTATGACATTGACAGGAACAGCCTGTTTACTTTGTGAAGCAAAGACCGGCTGCCAAGAACAGCAAAAATGACCGGAGGCTGAAATAGGATTCTCTTTGACGATGTGGGTTGCCAGCAGCTGCAATGCCCAGGAAATTCCTTTTTCATAGGTTTCCATGCTGTTCGTCGTACCTGCAAACGTCGGAATGCCCGTGGCATTTTCAATTTCCTGTACCAGTGCCGGAAAATCAGTTCCCATCATCAAGGGCACAGGCGTACACAATAGGACGATAAAACGAGGGGAAAACTGCCGAGCGCCTTCGATGACATCATGAACTAATTTTTCATCATTCCCCATGAGGGCATCCATTTCAGTCAGGCCGGAAATAAAGATTAAACTGTCTGTTTCATACCAGCGAGGCTCATCATGCGTCGTATACGTTGAATTGCATCCCGACGGATCGTGAATGACAATCATGCCGCCTAATTCAAACAAGGCCGAGCAGACGCCAAAGGTATCTGCAGAATACGTCGCAATGCGGCTTACGGCTTCTCTCATAAACATGAAGCGCACCCCCATCCTTTGCGGCTGATATACGGCTTGGCTTCTTTTTCCGTATGATAGGCTTCCTGCAGCAGCTCTGCCAGCCGTAAAATGCCTGCATAATCACGCAGGCCGCTGCCTTCTACGATATTGACAAAATGCTTCGTGCCTGTAAAATAAGCCGCTTTTTGCCCTATAGCCAGTATGGGGCCCTCTGTCGTGCGGGCCAGACAGCGCATATCGGCATGCCGTGTCGCATACAGCCGCAGCTGCGGATAGTGCAATTGTATCCAGTAAAAATCCGCTTCATCTTCCGGGTTAGCCGCATCAGCATAGATTCTTTTGACAGAAAACCCATGCTTGAGCAGCAAGCGGGCCAAGCTGAACGGACGCATCACTGCTGTGTAATCCACAGCAATCGGCATGTGTCCCAAACACTGCCGTGCCTGCGCCAACGCCTCTTCGCACTGCTTTTTTTCTGCATCATACGAAGGGCATGCTATATGCAGGCACGAAGCCACAGCCTGCAAATTTTTTTCAATGTCTTCCATATCCCAACTGCTGGATACATAGATGAATTCTTGTCCCAGCCTTTTTTTCATGTCCGTCAAGCAGCCTTTGGCCAATGGTTCCTGTCCGATATTTAAACAGCTGGACGCCATCGCTTCATACGCTTCATACGTGTCACAGGCCGGCAGCTGATGTACGGCAATGCCGTTACGCTGCAGCAGAGACATGAGTTCACACTCTTTCTGAACAGCCAGATTACTGCCAACAATATTAACGCTGTCAGGACGCAGGGCTGTTTTTTGCAGCAGACTGTACAACTGCCGCCGTGTCCGCATTTCTGTCGTCAGATCGGATTCCCGCCGAATGGGGTCCATCCAGCAGGCGACAAATTTCGTCTGCGTGTAGGTTTCCCGCAGCCGCCGATACACGTCGTCCATATCGCATCCCATAAAATGATGGACGCAGGACGGGTAGACAAAGCATGCCTTGGGCACATAAGGGCGCAGTCCGTTTAAAATCTCTCCTACAGCCTGCACAATCATGTCTTCCATGGTACCGTCATACAAATGATGTTCTTCGATGACGATAGACGAAAACCGATTCATAGCTCCCATTTCAGCAGCTGTCAAAACGACGCCGCGCAGGCAGCCCAACGCACAAATATAAATCTGATGCGATTCAGGAACCAGCATATTGGTATGCACAATATTCCATGTTCCTCTGGCAGGAGGAGAATACTGCAGTCCATCATAAAAGAACGCCGGAAATGAGGCATCTTTTATGGGTATCACAGCTTCTGTTTCTTTTGTTTTCCTTCCCATTCGCTGCAGCATAGCATCACCTCATCGCTTCCTGATAGACAGCCTGCGCCAGTATTCGATATTCGTCCGCCATGGGGCTGTCCGGAAAGGCTTCCAAAACCGTTTTTCCCAGTTCTTCTGCTTTTAAAACGACATCGCTGCGATTCAACGTGCCGATAACAGACGAGTGAATATCCGCTGCCAATTCCTGCACTTTTTCTTCTTCATGCGGTACATTGCGGCGATTTAACAGCAGGCCGCCAAGACGCGCATAGCCCCGCTGCTTAAAATGCTCTACGGCCATGGCAATATTGGCCGCTGCGTGCAGTGCCATATTTTCTCCGGACGTGACGATAAAAACAGCGTCGGCATAGCCTTTGCGCATCGGCATAGAAAAACCGCCGCAGACAACATCTCCCAATACATCATAAAACACGACATCAGGCCGGTATACTTCATAGGCACCTTTTTCTTTTAACGTCTCCAACGCGGCAATAATGCCGCGTCCGGCACAGCCCATTCCCGGGGCCGGGCCGCCGGCTTCTACGCAGACAATGTTTCGATAGCCAACGGCAGCTATATCTTCCAGAGAAAAGGCATTTTTGCGCTGCCGCATCAAATCGAGTACCGTTTGTACGGGCTGACTGCCGCGCAAACTGACTGTCGAATCAGCTTTCGGGTCGCAGCCAATCTGCATGACCTGCAGCCCTTTTTCCGCCAGGGCAGCCGCCATGTTGGAAACCGTCGTCGATTTGCCAATGCCGCCTTTTCCATAAACAGCTATTTTTATCATCCAATCCCACCTTTCCAACCGCTTGTTTCTAACAAATACGCGGCAGCAGTTCACCGCCCGGCGGCGGCAGCAAGGTTTCTGCGCCAATTTCAGTCCGTACAATCACGCGTCCCGGCTGTTCCGCCGTGACTTCGCCAATAATGGTCGCCTGCTGGGAATACGGGCCTTTGTGCAGTGTATCGACAATCGCCTGTGCCTTGTCTTTCGGTGCAAAGACAACCAACCGTCCTTCGCACGCTAAATACAGCGGTTCCAGTCCCAGCATGCCGCAAACGCCGCGCACCGATGGATCTACAGGAACAGCTTGGCTGTCCAGCCGGATACCCACCTGGCTCTGTCCGGCAATTTCATACAGAACCGTGCCGACGCCGCCGCGGGTCGCATCCCGAATGACATGAATGTCTTTCGTCGTTTCCAGCATGGACTGCACAGTCCCCCATAACGGGGCACAGTCACTCGTGACATTGGCGTCAATCCCAAACTGATTGCGGGCCAGCAGTATCGTGCAGCCATGACGGCCTACATCGCCGGTCACAATGACAGCATCGCCCGGTTTAGCCTGGGCTCCCGACGTATGAACGCCGTCCATAATACGGCCAATGCCCGTCGTTGTAATAAACAGATGGTCTACTTGCCCTTTGCCGGCCACTTTGGTATCACCGGCTACAATGCGCACGCCGGCTTCTGCTGCTGTTTTTTCCATTGCCGCTGCATATTCTTCTACTTTGGCCAGCGGAAATCCTTCTTCAATCACAAACGCACAAGACAGATACAGGGGCTGCGCTCCCATACAAGCCAAGTCGTTCACAGTACCGCAAATACTCAGCTTGCCAATATTGCCTCCGGGAAATTCCGGCGGCGACACGATGAAGCCGTCCGTAGTAAATGCCAAACGAGTATCACCGAAAGGCAGCACTGCCGCATCATCACCAGTAAACTGAGGATTGGCAAAATGTGCTTTAAATACTGTATCGATTAATTCGGCAGTTTGTCTGCCGCCGGCACCATGCGCCAGTGTTACTACATCATTCATGTAAAATTCCTCCATATTGATAATAGGCTGAGCAGGCTCCCTCATGAGATACCATGCAGGCTCCTACAGGATGCTCCGGTGTACAGCCCTTGCCAAAAACAGGGCAGTCTGACGGTCTGCATTTCCCCTGCAGCACATCGCCGCAGCGGCAGGCCGGATTGGCATGTCCATGCATACAAGGAACATCATATTTTTTGCGGGCATCATACGCCGCATACGCCGTCTGCAGCTGCATGCCGGACTGCCGTATCATGCCCAAACCGCGCCACTGCGAGTCGCACGGTTCCATTACGTCTGCCATCAGCTGCTGTCCTGCCAAACTTCCCGCTGCCGTAACGACACGAGGATAACAATTTTTAAAAAACGGCTTGCCCTGGGGAAATTTCACCAGAATGACGGCCAGTGCGGTCAGCAGCTCTTTTGCCGTAAAGCCGGCTACTACGCCGGATATGCCTTCCTGCACCAATGCTTCGCAATGTTTGGTTCCCACGACAGCTTCTACATGGCCGGGATATAAAAACACATCGGCACTGCCTTTCAGGGCTTCATAGGCCTGCGGCATCGTTTTATTGGCCGTCAGAATAGAAAAGTTCGCAACGTCTTCTTCCTTTGCTTTTTTGACAGCCAGACAACTTGCCGGCGTCGTCGTTTCAAAACCGACAGATAAAAAGACAACGTCTTCGTCACGGTGTTCTTTCGCATAGGTCAAGGCATCCAGCGGCGCATAAACGACTTCTATATGGGCACCCTGGCTGCGTGCGCCAGCCAAACTCATGGTTGAACCGGGAACGCGAACCAAATCGCCAAAGGTGCAAATCGTCACGCCCTTGTGCAGTGCCAGCCAGACGGCTTCATCAATAAAATCAACCGGCGTCACGCAGACAGGACACCCCGGCCCGGAAATCAGTTCTACTTGCGGCGGCAGAATCTGGCGAATACCCAGACGGAAAATTTCATGCGTATGCGTGCCGCAGACTTCCATGATGCGAATCGGCGGTCCGTCATACTGCCGAATAATTTCCAGCGCCGTCCGTTTTTTCTTCGTTTCCATCACAAATCCTCCAAGATGTCGTCCGTTTCTTCTGTATCGTCATCGGTTATTTTGGCAATGGCCATGCCGGCATGCACCATAACATAATCGCCGGGATCCAGATGATCCATCAGTTCAGCGGATACTTCCCGCTTGGCGCCTGATGCATCTACCAATGCCATACCGTTTTTTATCGTTACTACTCGTGCCGGTAATCCTACGCACATATCAAACTCCTCCTTTGTTGTACATGGCATATACAGCCTGTCCTAACGCAATGCCGCCGTCATTGGGCGGCACTAAACTATGCTTCAGTACCGTAAATCCCCGCTGCTGCAGCATATCATCACATAAACGCAGCAGCAGGGTATTTTGAAATACGCCGCCGCTGAGAGCCGCAGTCCGGCAGTGCGTTTCTTCCCGCACTCGTTCGCAGGCCTGCACCAGCATCTTTGCCAAGGCAGCGTGAAATTGATATGCCAGCAGAGATACATCTTCTCCCTGCAGGCGCCGCTGCAGCAAATCCTGTACCAATCTATCCGTAGGCAGTATATAGCGTGTGTCCTGCAGCGAACCTGTTTCTGTATGCAGTGCCAGGCCCTTTGCCATATCTTTGCCTCGTTCTGCCGCAAATTGTAATTTCATAGCGCCTTCCCCTTCAAAAGTAGACGCCCGGCACAATCCAAAAATGGCACTGACGGCATCAAAGAGCCGCCCGGTACTGGTAGACCGAACGCTGTTAATCTGATGGGCAGCCATAAACAGTTGCGCCTGCAAATTAGCCTCATCACAAAGCTGCAGCTGCTGAACGACAGCCGCCACGTCAGACGGTTCTTTCACAAGCTGTGCAATCATGCTGACAGCAATGCGCCATCCTTCTTTAGACGATGCATCGCCGCCGCGCTGCCAAAACGGAGCAATCGAGCCGCAGCGCCGAAACCCGTGTATATCGCACAACAGTATTTCGCCGCCCCAAATCGTGCCATCGGTTCCATAGCCGGTTCCGTCCAGCGATACGCCAATCACCGTTTTATCTATACCGTCGTTTTCTGCCATACAAGATAAAATATGCGCATAATGGTGCTGTACTTCGATGACGGGAAGCCCCAGTTCATGGGCCGTTATCGTCGTATTGTATCTGGGGTGACTGTCACAGGCCACGACGGCGGGTGAAGCTTCCAGCAGCGTTTCCATACGGGTCACAGACTCACGCAGTGCCGTGACGGTCCGTATGTCTGCCATATCGCCAATATACGGGGATAAATAATATAGATTGTCTTTGCCAATGCAGAACGTATTTTTTAGTTCACCGCCGATGGCTAAGACCTGTCGGCCCGTTTCCGTACCTGCAAAGAAAGGCAGCGGCGCATACCCGCGGGAACGCCGTATCATATAGGGTTTGCCGTCATAAAAATCCATAACCGAATCATCGGCACGCAGCCGGATTTTACGGTTATGGGATAAGACAATATCACACATCCCCAGTACTTCTGTTTCTACATCTTCATCCGTGCGGCAAATCGGCGCACCGGATGCATTGGCACTAGTCATGACCAATGCGTCCGGCATAACCAAATCGTCGTCATATGTAAACAGCAGCAAATGAAGCGGCGTATAGGGGAGCATGACCCCTACGTTGGGATTATCCGGTGCAATATAGGAAGACAGCGACGCCTGCGCTCGTTTGCGCAGTAAAATAATCGGCTTTTCATGCCCGTCCAGCAGCGCTTCCTGTTCAGGAGAAATGACACATTCCCGTTTAGCGGCGGCCAAGTCTTTCATCATGACGGCAAACGGCTTGACAGGACGGTGCTTCAGCCGACGCAGCCGCTGCACAGCGTCGTCGTCAGCTGCATTGCAGCAAAGATGAAACCCGCCGATGCCTTTCACGGCAATAATCCCGCCGCGGCAAATTACCTCTCTGGCCTTGCAGATCGCGTCTCTGCGCCGTTCTTTTCTTCCCAAAAGATATACCTCGGGGCCGCAGTCGTTGCAGCAGACAGGCTGCGCGTCATACCGCCGTGTTTCCGGATGGGTATATTCCTCATGGCAGGCATCGCACATGGGAAATTCCCCCATGCTCGTCCGTTCCCGATCATACGGCATGGCATCGAGAATCGTCAGTCTCGGGCCGCAGGCCGTACAGTTGATAAACGGATGCAGATACCGCCGGTTGGTCTTATCAAACAGTTCTTTTTTGCATTCTTCGCAAATGGCAATATCCGGCGAAACAAACACAGCCCCTTTTTCCTTGGCACTTTCGATAATCGCAAAATCAGTATACGGCTTTCTGTCTTCTATAGTCGTTGAAACGTTGAGAATGCTGGAACGAGCCGGAGCTTTTGCAATCAAGTCCCGGTGAAACTGCTGCCGTGCCGCTTCCTCCCCTTGGGCAATCACTTCGACATACGAGCCTTTATTGCATACGCTGCCATATATACGACAGGTCTTGGCCGTCCGGCTGACAAAGGGCCGAAAGCCGACGCCCTGGACAATGCCAAAAAGCCGAATGACTTCCGTTTTCATAGGCTATCCCCTCCCAGATACGGCAAAATGAGGAAAATCGATGTACATGCCTTGAAAATGAGGCAGGGCTTTTTGGAAATACGCATCTCCCAAAATAACATCAAAATCGTTGTTGTCGGCTAAGTTGCGAAACTCATCTTCTTCCCGCAGGGATATATCGCTTTCATCAGGGTTCGTCTGCGCCGTCATAAACCAGGTCGCTGTCGTTACATACGCTGCTCCTGCTTCTTCTGCCAGCGCACGCATGGCATGGGCCGCTGTTTGCTGATGCACGATGAGAACATTTTTCCCGGCAAAGACCGAATTATCCGGCACGACGCGGGACAAGCCAAAATACCGCTGTTCATACGGCGTGCCTATCGTTTTTTGCAAATACTGTGCTGCTTTTAATCCTGCCGGCGACACGACAATATTCATATCCGCTTTGCCGGCATGAATGAAATCATCCAAATCATCATAAAGCAAAATCTGCTGCCAGCCGTCTTCTACCAGTTCCTGACAAACGGCTTCCGTACCGTCCGCATGCATCAAATCCAAGGGCACTGCACCCAGCACGCCGACCGTATCTTTTTCCGGCACATCATCGTGCCGTGTAAACTGCCGCAGCAAGGCCAGGTAGGCTTTTTCAATGCCTTTATCATAGAGTTCCATTCCTGTCGTATCAATTGGCAGTATGGGGATATGCAGCTTTTTTTCTGCCATTCGCTGCAGTGCCCGATAATCCGTGCCAATCACGGAAGGCACTGGCGTCCCGACAATCGCTGCAAACGAAGCGTCGATAGTCTGCGCGGCATCGCAAAGTTTCGCAATGAGCCTGTCATCCCGGCCCAAAATAGCATCCATATCTCTCAGACCGGCACTAAATACAGCGCTTTTCCTGCCGCTGAACCAACGCGGTTCATCAAAGCCGCAGATATTGCCGGCACAGCCGCCGGCATCACAAATGACCACAATACCGCCCAAGCCGTAGAGGACAGCCGCCGCGCCTGATTGGTCCGGAGCAAACGGCGATATATATTTCCACAATCCTTTCATCAGCTGTTCCTCCCTTTCAGTGCCGCATCCAGTTTTCGCAGCAGCGCCAGCACACCGGCATAGCCGAACGGCTGTATTTCTTCATCCCAAAAAACATGGGCGCTGTCATCATGATAGTACGCCGCATCCTTGCCAATCGTGATATCCACAGGATGCCTGCTGCCGTCGTAATACAGCATAGACGGCGACAAATTCGAATATACGCGAGTATCCGGGCTGAGTTCCTGCAAATGGCGGAGATATACAAAATCATCGCCTGTCAGGTTGGCATATAGTTCCCGGACGCAGAACCCGTACCGTGTCAATGCCAACGCCATTTCAAAGGCATTGCCGTTCTGCATTTCCCCAATAGCCACCGTCGTGCCGCTGTACTGCTTTTTCATATATGCGACCATTTCTTTTGCCGCTTCATACCAGCGCGAATCATCTACCGTCGTCTGCAGTACCTGGCCCAATGCCTGATACTGCGTATGAATCTGTCCGACCTGATACAGCCGCGTCAGCTCAATGCTCGGTATGCCCAAATCTTTTTCCATATGCTGGGCTGCCAGACGGGATTCCGGATAGAGAATCACGTTGAAATTCGCCTTGGCCATGTCCTGATATTCTTCAAAGGTTTGGCAGCGGGATAGTTCGTTGATTTTGGTAATGCCCAACTGGTGCAATACATCGTATAGTTCACAGTCATCCTGAAGCGGCGCAAAATACCCCAGCAAATTGACGGTCCGTTTTTGCCGCTTCTGCTTTTTCAGCAGCGAATACACGGCACGTCGGACGTCCACCATAGGCGGTTTGCGTCCTTCCCGCGTCAGCGCGTACATATAGCAGGGAACGACAGGCAGGCCGACTCTGGTTTCTGCCTTACGGCAGACGCGTTCCATGTCTGTCCCCAAAAGCGCATCTGCACAGGTCATGCAAATCATGACGACAGACGGTGCCGCAGGCAGAGAAGCCACGATTTCTTCTACAGCCTGCGGAATGCTGCGCAAATGCCGTCCCGTCACAATATCCGTTTCATCCATAATGTAAAAGAAAAAACGGTCGCTGTAGCCGCCCATCTCACTGAGGATGGTTGTATTGCGGCCGCAGCATCCCGGGCCAACCAGCAGCATCACCGAGCCGGGAATCGCCAGTCCTGCCCGCTTGACGCCAAATCCCTGCGCGCCCGGTGAATTAAACGCCAGGGCAGCCGGCGAATTATAAATCAAATGGGTCGAAGAAATGAGCTCTGCCGGAATGTGTTCACGGCCTAGCTCCACCAATTGACTGATGGTAATAGAATACGGTTTCTTTTCCTGTGTCATATCTTTTTCCTATCCTGCAGCAAGGAAGCCGCCAACTGCAAAAACGTCTGGCTAATCGGCAATTCCGGATTACCCTCAATGACGGTCTTTCCTTCTTCTTCAAATTGATTAATCGCGTCGCTCCGCGGAATATCGCCGACAATGGGAAGCTGATTCTTTTCAGCAAATGCCCGTACCTTGGCTTCTTCATCAGGTATATTGCGGCGGTTGAAAAGAATCCCCCGTACGGTCGCATAGCTCCGGTCTGCAAAATTCTGTACAGCTGTATAAATGTTGTTGGCCGCATACAACGCCATTTTCTCACCGGATGTGACAATCAGTACTTCTTCAGCATATCCTTCCCGAATCGGCGCCGCAAAGCCGCCGCAAACGACATCGCCCAACACATCGTACAATACGACATCCGGCTCATACGTTTCAAACAGTCCCAAATCTTCCAGTAAAGAAAACGTAGCAATAATGCCGCGTCCGGCACAGCCCAGTCCCGGCGTCGGCCCGCCCGTTTCAATGCAAAGAACGCCGCCGTAGCCAATGCGGGAAATATCTTCTATGCGCTGCGGGTCTTCATCATGCTCACGCAGATAATTCATCACCGGTTCGACAGGTTTGCCATTCAGCAGATTAAACGTCGAATCCGCTTTCGGGTCACAGCCTATTTGGATGACCCGTTTTCCTAAATACGCAAAAGCAGCCGCTAAATTACTCGTCATCGTCGATTTGCCAATGCCGCCTTTGCCGTAAATTGCCAGTTTTAACATAACATCCTCCTATTGCGGCAGCGGCGGATACGTCGTTTTTGCGCTCACATCCGCAAGCATGCCCAGCTTTCCTGTCAACGCGTTGATCGCATCCTGCGGCGCGTCAATGATGACGCTGATCACGCTGACCTCTTTATTTTTATACGGGACGCCCATCCGCCCGATAATATACTGTCCATATTCATGAAGCAGTTCGTTGAGTTTGGCCGCTGCTTCCCGTTTGCCAATCACAATGCCGATAACAGCTAATCTTGTTTCCATACACGGTCTCCTCTTCGTTTTTTCTATAACAAAAAGCTCCATGCAAAAGCACAGAGCTCACCTACTATTTTAGTATGTGCTTTCGCCTCATTTGCGCAGATACCTTCTTTGCAAGCAAGTACGACGGCTGATTTATAAAGTTTTTTGTCAGGAAAGCCCTTTCAAATCACTTTTTTATACTATATATTATATCAGATATATAAAAAAACAGGAACCCAGTTCATACACTGAATTCCTGTATTCATCAGCTAAAAATCGTTTTTCAGCTGCTTGCCGCTCATCAAGTCCTGATAGGCTGCATTAAATCTATCCTTAGGAAGTTCTCCTTCCCAACGCGCTACCACGACGGTTGCCATGCAGTTGCCGCAAACGTTGCAGACCGTGCGAATCATATCCAGCAGTCTGTCAATCCCCAGCAGGATGGCTACGCCTTCTGTCGGCAGGTTAAACGCCGCAGCCGTTGCCGCTACGACAATAATGCCTGCGCCGGGCACACCGGCAATCCCTTTGGTAGAAAGCATGAGCGTCAGCATGACGAGAATCTGCTGTTCAATGGACATATCGATGCCGTACAGCTGGGCAATAAACAAAATACCTGCCGAGCTGTACAAGGTAGAACCATCCAAGTTGAACGAATAGCCCGTCGGCATAACAAACGTAACGATATTCTTGCGAATGCCCAGTTGGGAAAGGCGTTCCATGGCCAGCGGCAACGCTGCTTCACTGCTCGCCGTAGAAAAAGCCAAGAACAAAATATCTTTGATGGCCTTTAAGACATGGAAAAAATTAATGCGTGTCAGCAGGCTGGCAATTAACGCAATGATGCATATAAACAAAATCGTCGCCGCTGCTACGGAAACAATCAGTTTGCCCAACGGAATCAACATGGCAATACCATAGCTGCCTACGGTGTAGGCAATCATGGCAAATACGCCAATAGGCGCAACATGCATGACATAGCCGGTTACCTTAAACATGGCTTCTGCTACACTGTGACAGAGGTCAACAACCTTTTGTCCCGCTTCGCCAATATGCGCTACGCCGACGCCAAAAAAGCAGGCAAAGAAAATAATCTGCAGCATATCCTGGCGAGCAGCCGCATCTACAATGTTCGTCGGTACAATATGAACGGCATACTGTACCAAATCAACACTATGCTGGCTCGCATTGGCCACATCTGCCGCACCGGCTGACGAAGCAGTCAGCGTCACGCCGACGCCGGGCTGCGCCAAATTCATAAACAGCAATCCAATCGCCAGGGCAATCGTCGTCGCAAATTCAAACCAAATAATCGCCTTGCCGCCCAGTCGTCCTAATTTCTTGAAATCGCCCGTACCGGCAATCCCCATGACGAGAGTACTAAAAATCAACGGCACGACAATCATTTTAATCATACGCAAAAACGCATCGCCAAGGGGCTTGAGCTTATCCCCAAAATCAGGGAACAAGTAGCCGACAAGTGCCCCCAATAACAGTCCGATGAGTATTTGCGTACTCAATCCTAGTTTTTTCATATACTTTTTATTATCTCCTTTCACAAAACGCTTTTTTATCATATGATACAAACTCTAAGTGTTTATTTTATGCTATTTTTACGTTTTACACAATCATTTTTTGGCAAAAACTATATAATTATGGCCCAATTAACAAGGAATATCCCTAAGGATACCGCTTTTCCCAGCATTTCAGACATACTATAGCTGCAATCTTGACAGACAGCACGAATCTCCCTATGATGAGAGTATACTAAGACAGCGATTAGGAGATGATATCATGATTTGTCCCACTTGCGGCACCGAACTGCGGGACGGCGTACTTGTCTGCCCCATCTGCGGCACCAAACAAGTCGTACCGCCGCCGCCACCGCCAAAAAATATACAAAACGATCCCAAAATCTTTTCCAAAACAAGAATCATCAGCTTGGCTATTGTTCTTATCTTTCTGCTTGTTGGCCTTTGGCGTGTATTTCATTCATAATATATAGCTTACTCCGACAGTACGTATTGTGCTGCCGGAGTTTTTTTTATTTTTTTAGTATGATTTTACCACCCCTAATGATTATAAAAAGTACAAAATAATACTTTGTTATCCCCCCCCCCACTATGGAATGGCTATATTGATACCGAATGTTATTAGCATAATACTGCTAATTTTCTATTTTTTATTTCAATCTTTGCATATTTATTTTTATACGTATTATGTATATTTTTGCACATTGTAGATAGATATAAAACCACCTCATTATCAATGTTTCTATCTTGTATCATGTCGAAAATTGGCTATTTTCCTCATTTTATTATTGACTTATCCAATATAAAGTAGTTTAATATAGGTATATTTATATAGGTGTCTTTATCTATATTTATGTATGTTTATACTTTTTATTGTAAGTAGAAAGCTCAATTTAGAAGGGATGATTTTGAATGAAGAAAAGTAAACAAGTTCTCCTGTCCGCAGCCATTGCCGCTGCCATCATGGGATCCGTTAGCTTGCCGCAGGTACAGGCTGCTGATATCGGCAGCGGCGTAAATTTAAAAGCCACTTCAACTGGCATTTCGGTTGGAGGCGGGTATGATGTAAAAACCACCGACAAACATTTAAATACTACGCTCGCTACACAAAAGGGATTAGATGCCGTAAACCAGGAATTAGCTGGTAAAGCAGATAAATCTGATGTTGCTGCCGCCAAGACTGCTGCTGAAAACGCTCAAAAGACAGCCGAAGATGCTCAAACTGCTGCCAACAATGCTCAGTCTACTGCTGATTCCGCAGCTTCTGCTGCTAACGCTGCCAAAGCTGCCGCTGATAATGCTCAGAAAACTGCTGCCAGCAAAGTAGATCAGACTAAATACGATGCAGATAAAGCACAAACTAATGCCGCTATTCAGGGAACCAAAGATGATTTAAATAACTTCAAAGCAGAACAAGATAAGAATAACCAAGCTCAACGCAACGATATTGATCAAAACAAGAAAGATATCGCAGCTAATGCTGATGCTATCAAATCAAACAGTGATAAAATCACTGATATTGAAACAAAAAATAATGAACAAGATCATCGTTTAAATGGCATTGCTGCTACCGCTGATGATGCTGCTGATGCTGCTAACAAAGCTCAAGCTGCTGCCGATAATGCTCAGAAAACTGCTAACAGCAAAGTAGATCAGACTAAATACGATGCAGATAGAGCACAAACTAATGCCGCTATTCAGGGAACAAAAGATGATTTAAATAACTTCAAGGCAGAACAAGATAAAAATAACCAAGCTCAACGCAACGATATTGATCAAAACAAGAAAGATATCGCAGCTAATGCTGATGCTATCAAATCAAACAGTGATAAAATCACTGATATTGAAACAAAAAATAATGAACAAGATCATCGTTTAAATGGCATTGCTGCTACCGCTGATGATGCTGCTGATGCTGCTAACAAAGCTCAAGCTGCTGCCGATAATGCTCAGAAAACTGCTAACAGCAAAGTAGATCAGACTAAATACGATGCAGATAGAGCACAAACTAATGCCGCTATTCAGGGAACAAAAGATGATTTAAATAACTTCAAGGCAGAACAAGATAAAAATAACCAAGCTCAACGCAACGATATTGATCAAAACAAGAAAGATATCGCAGCTAATGCTGATGCTATCAAATCAAACAGTGATAAAATCACTGATATTGAAACAAAAAATAATGAACAAGATCATCGTTTAAATGGCATTGCCGCTACTGCTGATGATGCTGCTGATGCTGCCAATAAAGCTCAAGCTTCTGCTGACAAAGCTCAGGCCGCTGCTGATAATGCACAGAAAACTGCTGACAGCAAAGTAGATCAGTCTCAATACAAGTGGGATAAAGCGCAAACTAATGCTGCTATTCAGGAAACAAAAGATGATTTAGATACGTTCCAAAAAGTACAAGATAAAAACAATCAAGCGCAACGTAAAGATATAGATCAGAATAAGAGTGATATCAATCAAAACAAACAAGATATCAACCAGAACAAACAGGACATCAAAGATATTAAAGATAATATGAAAGACAGCCTTGATAAAGCTGCCGAAGCTACAACAAAAGCAAATAATGCTGCTGATAAAGCAAATAACGCTGCAAATGATGCTCAAGTAGCTGCTGATAAAGCAACGAACAACGCTTTGATGGCAAGCGATGCTGCAAATGATGCAACAGCTGCTGCTGATAAAGCAAACAAAGCTGCTGACAACATTAAATCCGATTTGGATAAGAAAGTAGATCAAGACACTTATAATAACGACAAAGCAACGATTGGCGGCGCTTTAGATACTATCAATGAAAAACAAAAAGCTCAGGATGTAACAAACAAAGCACAGGATGCCGCTATCAAAGCGAATAAAGATGCTGCTTCCAAAGCGCAGGATACAGCTGATGCTGCTAAAACAGCTGCAGATAAAGCACAATCCACTGCTGATAGCGCTATAGAAGCTGCCGGCATGGCTCAGTCTACAGCTTCTTCTGCTGCCGATGCTGCTGACGCTGCTCAAACAACAGCAGACAAAGCCCAGGCTTCTGCCGATAAAGCACAATCCACTGCTGATGCAGCTCAGAAAGATGCTACCAAAGCAAACGACAAAGCTGACGCTGCTCTTAAAGTAACTGGTAATAATGTTCTTTATAACCATGCTACCAACTTAACAGATGGTGTAAATCAGAATACACTCGCTGCTGAAAAAGCTCAAAAGACAGCTGATAACGCTCAGACTGCTGCTGATAACGCACAGAAAACAGCTGATACCAATGCAGCAGATATTAAAACAAATACAGCAAATATCGCCAAAAATGCAACAGATATTAAAACAAATACAACAAATATCGCAAAAAATGCAGCAGATATTAACACTGAAAGAACTGAACGTACCGCTGCTGATACTGTATTAAGCAATCGTATTACAGACAACAGCACAGCTATTCAGTCCTTACGCCATGACGTTAGCGACCTCGGTACAGAAATCGACAACGTCGGCGCTATTTCCGCTGCTTTGGCTGGCCTGCATCCGCTCGATTGGGATGGTTCCGGTTCCAAATTCCAGCTTTCCGCAGCTGCCGGCACATATGACGGCAAACAGGCTATGGCATTAGGCGGCTTCTATCATCCAAACCGCAATATGATGCTTTCCTTGGGCGTTTCTTCTTCCCTTGGTTCTGACAGAAAAACAGCCGGCAATATCGGTATTACATTCCGTGTCGGCAAAGGCTCCAACGGCACTGTTTCCGATGACGTAGCTGAACGTTTGGCTGCTATGGATCAGAAGATTTCCCAGTTGGAATCTCAGAACCAGAAATTGACTTCTATGCTCGCTATTGTCGATCCGTCCCTTACGAAAGAATTCCCGGATGTTCCGGCTAACCACTGGGCATACGAAGCAGTCTCCAAACTCGCTGGCAATGACATCATCGAAGGATATCCTGACGGCGATTTCCACGGTGACCGCGCTATGACTCGTTATGAAATTGCTCAGGTCATCTACAAAGCTCTCAAAAAGGGCGGTACAGTAGATCAGAAGCTCGTTAAAGAATTCAATAAAGAAATCGAAGCTGTAAAAGCTAACGACGCTCAATAATATCTCTAGTTAGATAATCCCACTTTCACCAAAAGAGCCGCAGTTCATCTGAGCTGCGGCTCTTTTTGGGTTCTTTGTCACGTGCTGATATGTCTTTCAAGCTATCTGCCAATGAGCGTAAAATAAAGTCTTTTGTCAAATGACAGTATGTCTTTCAGCCATCCGCCCATAGATATAAATAGCTATTTCTCACGTCCATTTCTATTTTTTTCATATCTGCTGTTTGAAGTTTGCAGCATCACTGTTCATGTTCTGCAAACTTCAAACTAAACTTTAAAAGATATGGTGTGTGATAGAAAAGCGTTGTGTTACGTTCCCTCTTATGGTTCATCCCTTCTGTAACTCTAAAAGCAAGGGCGTTGAAATGCATTTTAGACAAGAGAAAACCCCGGCTGCAGTGTCCAATTGCAGCCGGGGTTTTCTTTGAGCAACATGTTAAACTTGTACTACAAATATATATTTACCTTTAAAGGAGGTAACAAAGTGATTACCGGAGGATGGAGCCGGAAATAATCATCTGCTGTACCTGGTTGGTGCCTTCATAAATCTGTGTAATCTTAGCATCGCGCATGTAGCGTTCTACCGGGTATTCACGAGTGAAGCCATAACCGCCGAATACTTGTACAGCGTCTGTCGTAACTTCCATAGCGATGTCAGAAGCGTATTTTTTAGCAATCGATGCGTCCATGGAGTAGGATTTGACATCAGGCTGACCCATTTTCCAAGCAGCTTTGTAAACAGCCAAACGAGCTGTTTCAATTTTGAGTTTCATGTCAGCGAGCATGAAGGCAATTGCCTGTTTCGTTGCAATCGGTTTGCCGAACTGTACACGTTCTTTGGCGTATTTAACAGCTTCGTTGTATGCGCCTTCCGCAATGCCGAGAGCCTGTGCGCCGACGCCGACACGGCCGCCGTCCAAGGTCATCATGGCAATTTTGAAGCCTTCGCCTTCTTTACCGAGGAGGTTGGCTGCCGGAACTTTTACGTTCTGGAATACGAGTTCACGCTGTACGGAAGCGCGGATACCCATTTTGATTTCTTCTTTGCCGTATGTGAAGCCTTCCATGCCTTTTTCGAGGATGAAAGCGCTCATGCCTTTTGCGCCTTTGGATTTATCTGTAGCTGCAAAAACGACTGTGACGTCAGCTTCGCCACCGTTGGTGTTGAAGACTTTAGAACCGTTGAGGATGTAGTAGTCGCCTTCTTTAACAGCTGTTGTAGAGCCGTTCAAAGCGTCTGTGCCGGCGTTTGGTTCTGTAAGGCCGAATGCGCCGAGTTTTGTGCCTTCTGCCAACGGTTTTAAGAATTTTTGTTTCTGTTCTGCTGTGCCGAATTTCCAGATAGGCCAGGAGCAGAGCATCGTGTGTACTTCAAAGCTCAATGCGATGGAAGGGTCAACTTTTGCGACTTCTTCGCAGGCAACAGCCAAGCTGAGGAAGTCAGCGCCAACGCCGCCGTTTTCTTCTTCCCAAGGAATGCCGAGAAGGCCGAGGCTGCCCATATCATCGAGAATGGAGCGGTCAAAAATTTCTTTTTCGTCGCGTTCTTTAACAGTCGGAGCTAATTTTTTCGTTGCAAAATCTCTTGCCAAATTAGCAATATCTTGCTGCATTTCAGTTAATTTAAAATCCATGAGAGTATTCCTCCTAAAAATAGTTCTTAATACATAGTATTCTTTATTAAGAAAGGCGCCATATGAATGACGCCTTTACTCAGCGTGTCAGGCCCATGAGCCGACAAAAAAGACTGGTGTCTTATTTATCAGTGAAGTTTGCTTTACGTTTTTCAACGAATGCAGCCATGCCTTCTTTTTGGTCTTCTGTAGCAAAGCACAAGCCGAATACTTCGTCTTCATAGGCAATACCTGTAATAACGTCGCAGTTGATGCCGCGGTTGATAGCGGATTTTGCGAGCTGTACAGCGATTTTAGCGTTGGAAGCGATTTTCTTAGCTGTTTTTTTAGCTTCTTCCATGAGCTGATCTTGCGGAACGACTTTATTGACGAGGCCAATACGATATGCTTCTTGTGCATCAATCATGCTGGCTGTGTAAATCAATTCTTTGCCATAGCCGCGGCCAACGACACGGGGAAGACGCTGTGTGCCGCCAAAGCCCGGTGTGATGCCGAGGCCAACTTCCGGCTGACCAAATTTTGCATTGTCAGATGCATAACGGAAGTCGCAGGCGCAGGCGAGTTCGCAGCCGCCGCCGAGAGCGTAGCCGTTTACAGCAGCGATAACCGGCTGCGGCAGGTTTTCGATACGAGTAAATGTATCCTGTGCAATTTTACCGAAATGACGGCCTTCTACTGCATTTTTGGTGGACATTTCAACAATATCTGCACCAGCAACGAAGGATTTAGCGCCGCCGCCTGTTACGATAAGAACTTTTACTTCTGCGTCATTTTCAATTTTGCCAACGCAGTCGTTTAATTCTACAACTGTTTCCGTATTCAATGCGTTGAGTGCTTTCGGACGATTAATCGTCAAAATACCAATGCCGTCTTCTTTTGTAAATTCAATGTTATTGTAAGCCATGTTACATAACCCTCCTTAAAAATGATACATCAATGATTTCGTCACATCCCCACCTGGGGCTGCTTGACTTTGTGGCTTAAGTATACAAGGTTACGTTATGGAACAAAACAGGACTGTTTTGCATTTTTTAGCACAAGAATTAGTCCATGGAATTTTTGTCCCTAAATCATGAATTCCTTTTTGCCTGTCTATATGGCCTATGGTATAATTATGGTGGTATTTTTTGATTACTAGTTGTAAGCTTATTCCAAAATACTCCCACATCGGGAGGGTTTCGTTATGTTATAAATAGAGTATATTAGGAGGATTGCACCATGATTTCAGACGGTTACGCTTCCACATTGAAACGGCTGATTACCTTCACACAGGCTAAGTTTATTTCATTAGCAGATATTGTCGGCTACGACGTATCCTATGTAAACAAATGGAGCAACGGCACCAAGCTGCCTTCATCACGCTACGTAGAACGCATCAATGAAGAAATGGGCCAGTATTTTGCTGAACTGATTATTAAACAACGAAAAAAAGAAAAGTTTTTCAAAACCTTTCCCATTACCAGCGATACAGAAGATTTGGGATTTGAAATCAGCCAATATCTTTGTTCTGCCTATCGTTCTACGCTCAATCAAAGCCATGCTCCTAAAAATAAAGACAACCGTCCTGCTATCAAAGTCATTACAGGACACCACGACACGGCCGCTTTTTTGGCAGATGTACTGCAAAAAAGCATCCAAAACCTGGAAGGTGACGGTGAACTTCTGGTCTTAGGGGAATTTACCACCCTATATCAGGCAGGATTTTGGAAATATTTTGAAAATATTGATCTGGGTTCCAACACGCTGACGATTCGCGTAGGCCTAGATTTGGACAAACTGGAAAAAGATGTATCTCTGGTACAAAATGTATATCAAATTATCAATCACTTTTTGGATTTTGACTTCATTTTCTACGACATGCATGATATCGACAATGCCAACCTCATCATCTTGAAAGGGTCGTTTGCTGTCCAATATGCCCTGTCCAATCCGCCGCGTTTCAACATGTGCACGTATATTTTTGATGAATCTACCGTTTGGGATATTTACGAACGGTTCAGCTTTACCGGCACTTCCAAAAAAGCACTGACATCGCTTGCCAGCTCGCTCGGCATGGACGACATGGGGTACCGTACCGCCTTTTATGCCACAAACAATTTCTTCTTCTTCCTGGCCAACGGCTTTGAATTTCTGCTGCCGCATGAAGTATTTGAAAGCATTATTGCCAATGCTTCACCGGAAAAAGCGTTTTCTATCCAGCGTCTCTGCCTGACTTGGGAAGAAGTATTGGACGTATCCGAAATCGAGTTTTTGATGCCTACGACATCCCTGCTGCGGTACGTAGAAACAGGCTATATCTATTTAGCCGATGTGCAGTACGCGTTGACGCCGCAGGAACGCAAAGCGCACATTCAAAGCGTCTTGGAAGGCATGCAGAAAAATCCGCATATGGTCATGGGCATTCTGCCATTTTCCTGCGGCGACTCCGGCTATAAAGGGGAAAATGTATCCTTCTATTCCAACTACAAAACGGGCTTCTTAAAAAAGAACAAACGCTATATCAAGAACAATGCCCAGCCGTTTTACTTGATTATCAATCCGCGTCTGCACAGCATTATCCTCAATTATTTCAGAAGCCTGAAAGAATTGCCAACGTATCATCAGTACACGTTGGAACAAGTCACACAAAAATACAAACAATATAAAACATTGATTGAACGGACATTATCCTTAAAAGAATAATTCGGTTTGATAAAAAAGGCTGTAATAAAATGAGAATTTAGGGCTCATTTTGTCACAGTCTTTTTGTTATACCGTTTGAAGCACATCGTCTGCCGCATGACAAAGGATACACGAAAGGGGCCTGTCGTTTTGACGGCGGCCCCTGTTCGTATCGTACACTATGCGTAATTTTATTTTTGTAAGTTTGCTTTCATTTCTTTTAAGCCCATCGGTTCATCTTTGAAAAGATATGCCGGCATGAGTTTGACATCTTCTACAATCGGTTTGAAGCCCATCTGGTCGAGAATGTCTTTCTGCAGGTCAATGCCCGGAGCGATTTCTGTCAAATGTACGCCGTCTTCTTTCATTTCAAACACAGCACGTTCTGTAATGTAGAGAACATGTTGTTTGTGTTTGCGGGCATAGTTGCCGCTGAATGTAATATGGTCTACAGTCGGGACAAATTTCTGTACTTTGCCTTCTTGGATGATATGCAGTTCGCCGTCTTTGATTTCTTCTTTCAGCTTGCCTGTCGTAAAGGTCCCGCAGAAAACAACGCTCTTCGTATTCTGCGTAATATTGACAAAACCGCCGCATCCGGCAATACGCGTACCGAATTTGGAAACGTTGATGTTGCCGTCTTTATCGCATTCCGCTAAGCCCAAGCAGGTCAAATCCAAACCGCCGCCGTCATAGAAGTCAAACTGTGTTGCCTGGTCCATATAGGCTTCCGCATTGACTGATGCCCCGAAACGAACACCGCCAAGAGGTACGCCGCCAATAGCACCGGCTTCGACGGTCATGGTCAGGCTGTCGCCAATGCCTTCTTCGTTGGCAACGGAAGAAACGAGTTCCGGAATACCGATACCCAAGTTGATAACCGCTTCGTTGCTCATATTGAGAAGCAAGAGAGCTGCCCGGCGGGCAATGACCTTTTTCGCATTGAGCGGTGCCGGATCCAATGCTTTGACAGGAACCGTTACTTCACCGGTCAAGGACGGGTCATAGTCGCAGTCAAAGGATTGCTGGCGTTTGGTTTCGTCATCGACCTGAACGATATAGTCTACGTAGATACCCGGTACTTTGACGAGTTTGGGATCCAGCGTGCCGCCTTTAACAATTTTTTCTACCTGTACGACGACAGTGCCGCCGCTGTTGTGAACAGCCTGTGCCAGCGGTGTCGCATCAAAAGGAGATACTTCTTTGGAAAGGACAACGTTGCCCCATTCATCGGCATAGGTGCCGCGGATAAAGCCGATATTCATATCCATGCGCGGATAGAAAAGCTGTTCATGTCCATCAATTTCAATGACTTTTACGAAGTCTTCTTTGGTCGCATCGTTTAATTTGCCGCCTGTAACGCGCGGGTCGGCAAATGTTTCCAAGCCAACGTGTGTAATCGTGCCAAGACGATGGGCTGCTACATCACGGAAATACTGGGACAGCGTGCCCTGCGGCAGGTTGTATGCCTGGATTTTGTTTTCGTTAACTAATTTCTGCAGTGCTGTAACGGCATTCCAATGGCCCAAAATAGCTTTTTTGAGCATGCCTTCATGAGCAAAATGGTCGCCGCCGCGGCCGTCCGTGTTACCCTGAGATGCCGCATAAATCAGCGTCAAATCCTTCGGTGCGCCTGTTTCTAAAAAGCGGGCTTCCAAAGCACTCGTCAAGGCTTCCGGCTGGCCGGAACCGACAAACCCGTTGGTCGTAACGACATCGCCGTCTTTCACGAGAAGGGCCGCTTCTTCTGCTGTAATGATTTTTACTTGTTTCATTTCGTTCCATCTCCTATTTCACGTAATAAATAACTTTCTCCGTTTTATGGCTTCATTATACAAATCTGCCTGTTGGAATAACAGATAAAAGAAAGGAAGGAAATGGTGGAAAAAAATTCCATAAATTCCAAAAGTCCACGATAAGAAGCAGCACCGCAAGCAAGCTTAAAAAATCTACAGCGTATCTTTAAATCGTTACTTTTATATAAAAGGATATACAAAACCCCGCTGTTTACTGCGACAGCGGGGTTTTGCATACATAACATTATATTTTTTAGGGGATTTATCGGGATTTTATTATTGTTTTTCCAAAGCGTCCCAAGCTTCGTTAGCACGTTCTACAAACATGTTGCGAACGGCTTCGTTTTCGCCGAGGCCATGAATGTACGGTGTAACCTTAAAGCCTTCTTTTTCCAGAATGCTCTTATGGGAATCAGCGTCAGCACCAGCCATATCGTTGTTGGCATGGTCGCCGGCAACCATCATCATCGGCATCAGCGTAACGTTTTTGATGCCTTTGGCTTTCAACTGCGGAATAACCGTGTCCAGATGCGGCCAGCCTTCTACAGAATACACAAATACGTTGCCTACGTTAGCTGCATCTAAGCGGTCCTGCAAAACGGCATAGTATGCGTTAGCTGGATGCGGTGTGCCGTGAGCCATGACGAGGACAGCGTCCTGTTTGCCGATTTTCGGGAACTGTGTAGAAAGAGCCTGAACAAATTCAGCTAAATCATCGCGCTGATCTTCCTGACCCATCCAATACAAAATCGGCGTGCCCATAGTCATTTTTTTGAAATCGTTTTTGTAAAGGTCAAAAATAGCTGTGTCATATGCATATTCCATGCCCGGAATAACATCCAAAGACGTAATAGCTACGCGTGTATAGCCGTCTTTTTTGAGCTGTGCCATAGCCTGTTCCGGTGTCGGAATCGTCAAGCCTTCTTTTGCTTTGATGCGGTCTACAATGATGTGAGACGTAAAGGCTGTGACTACTTTTTGATTGGGATGTGCTGCCTGAATAGCGGCTACAGTCTTATCAATCGTTTTAGCACGGCTGTCTTTATACGTCGTACCAAAGCTGAGAACGAGGATTGCATCCTTATTGGCAACGTTCTGCATAGCCGGATTGTTGTACGTACGTACGCCGATTTCAGCAGCCTGTTTCAATGCCGGTGTTGCATCTTTTACTTCCGGGTTGAGCGTGTAGCCAGCTGCATAAGCGGGCAACCCGCCGCCAACAACACCAAACGCTGTTACTGCCAAGGACAAAAACAACATTTTTTTCAATTTCTTTCCAAACATGATACCACTCCTTTTTTATATCGAGGACAGCATACATATCGTCATCACGGCCAGTAAGCACATTGCAAGTATTAAAAAAGCCGCACGAATCCCGTGCGGCTCGAATAGCATAATACTAGTCAATCTCCATCCCCATCGCTCGCAGGTCTATCGGTGATTATCCATCAGGCAGTTCTTCTGGCTCGGAGTCATCATCACAGCTGTGCCTTCCCATACATGCATACAGTGACGTATATACAGCCTGACTCGTCCTTACAGCGGCGGGACCGCGCCGGTTTTTCACCGTGCTTCTCTATTAAGCTTGCAGCACCTGACGTACAATATGTAATTATATGTATTATACCATGGTTAATTATCTCTGTAAATTTCTATTGAATTGCTTTTTGAATCGTTTTTAAATCGTCCAGATTGACGTTTTTCAAAATTTCCCGGAACTGCTTGAGCTGGGCTTCTACGTCGGCTGATAATTTAGGGAATTTAGGGTTAATGTCCCGCATCGTCTTCAATACGATTTGCGAAACCAAGTACCGCGTATACCATTTGTTGTCTGCCGGAATAATATACCACGGGGCATATTTCGTTGTCGTCGCAGTAATGACTTCGCCGTATACTTTTTGATAGCGATTCCAGTACTGCCGTTCTTGAATATCAGACATGGCAAATTTCCAGTTTTTCTGTTTGGTCACAATGCGGTCTATCAAGCGTTTTTTCTGTTCTTCTTTGGAAAGATGCAGAAAGATTTTAATAATAGGAAAGCCGTTTTCGTACAAGTATCGTTCCCAGTCGCAGATTTGACGATACCGTTTTTCCCAAATATTCTTTTTGATCAGCTTTTCCGGCAGTCCGTCGCTTTTGATTAAATTGTGAATATGCGCAACGACGACGTCTTCATAGTGCGAGCGGTTGAAAATACCGATTTCGCCGCGGCTCGGCAGCGCCTTATTGACACGCCACATGTAATCATGGTCTTTTTCTTCCGTACTGGGCTGTTTGAAACTGTGGACATGAACCCCGGCAGGATTCAGCCGGGCAAATACGTGTTTTATCGTGCCGTCTTTGCCGGCTGCATCCATGGCCTGCAGTACGATGAGAATGCCGTACTGTCCGGCAGCAAACAGCTTTTCCTGCCAATCCTGCATTTCTTCAATCGCCTGCGGCAGCAGTTCCTGTTTTACTTTTGCTTTATCCAGCGGCACGTCGCATGCCGTAGAAAAATCTTCCAGATGAATCGTTTCTCCTTCACGCGCTAAATATTTTGAAATATCTACTTCCATGATGATGCCTCCCATTTTGCATGATTTTCATACTATGACTCAGTATATCATAAACTACCGCAGTTTAGAGCGGTTTCCTGCCGAATCCAAATAAATGGGCCCCAACTGCACCTTCCCATCGACAATCCGAAAGGCATCGGTCGTCACGTCGCCCATAGCCATGGAAATCACAACATGTTCAAACAGCAGGGTGTTGCCTATCTTCCTAAACTGGCCGGAAATCCGGTTGAACGGCACAAAATGATACTGGCCGGGGCTGGAAGAAAAGGAGCCGTGAATGTCTTTCGTTTGGGCCGTCTTATTTTCACTCATATGCAAATCCAGGCGAACCTTGCATCGCAGTAAATTGTCATGAGCCTCTTTGCTGCCGCGCAGATTTTCGCCGGAAATATCCGCATAGTATGATTTTTCATTTAAATCAAAACTGCCGACGGCTTTGACTGCGCCGCCAAAGGCATTGGCCGATACCTGCGTTGCCGTGACATGGCCGTCTTCATAATGAAATAAGCCTTTGACATCGGTAAACCGCAGCGCTGTAATATTCATTTGGTCCATCGACACGGTTCCGTCAATCACCGGATGCGGTAAATCACCAGTAATTTTAGCATACGCAGACGCCGTGTCATCGACATCAAAGCCGACGCCAAAAGACTGAGGCTTGCAGTCTTTGATTTTTAAATACATATCATATTGCGGAAGGTCTTTTGTAAAATCCAGCGTGCCGCCCAGCTGCATCCTGTCGGCTTCCATCACGCCGGAAAAAGGCCCGGCAGACAATTCCATCTTCGTAAGGCCGCGAGTATGCAAATCTAAACGCAGAGTAACGTTATCAATCGTAAAATGCCGCTGCGGCGAATCGGCTTCTATCGTACTGTTGCTGACATGGATTTGGCAGTCAAAGGGCCGGCTGCTGTGCAGTCCTGTCAGCGTTATGCCATTTTTTTCCCGCTTCGCTTCATCTGCATCGGATAAGCCTTTCATATGCCGCAGTTCCATGTTGTCGTCAAAAAATAAATGCACATACGCATTGTCAATAGATACGTCCGTAACGGTCTGCGTGCCAATATGCCGTGACACAACATCCCAAATTTTGACATGAAAAGAGCCTTCCGGAATTTTTGCCAACAGTGTCCCATCTTCATCCAGCCAGACTAAGTTTTTAAAAGAAACAGTTCCCCAAGGAGACGCACTGAGCTGTTCTACAGTAACCGTGCCGTGGAATACGTCTCTTTCTGCGGCAACATGGTTAAAAATATCAGCAGCTTTATAGCTCAACGCTACGCAAAAGCCCAAAAATACCATACCCAAAATAAGAATGCCGCAAATTCCCCGTTTGATTTCTTTCTGATGAACTTGAATCCACTCTTTGCATTTTCGCATCATTGTATCCGTCCCTTATGGTTTCCAATCGTATATGTGTATCGTAGGATATGCGCCGGCATCCGTCAACATATTTTTTATAAAAAAAGATGCCTTTCTATCTGCTGTCAGATAAAAAGGCATCGTATCTTCTTAATACCATTCATTGATGTAGCATTTTTCTGTGGGGAAGAATGCTTCTATTTTTTTTAGGGCTTCGTCTGTTCCCTGCAGTTTTTCGCAGAAAACCAGGTCATTGACATCCATCGCACCGAATACCAAAAGAGCCAGCGTACCAATCGGCATGGATGCGTCCGCTTGGGCATGGGGCGTCTCTACAACCGTCCCTTTGCCTTCTGACACGGTCAGGGTAAACGTGCCTGTATTCCAGTCTGCCAATGGATCTTCTGTATGGAAGACCAACTTGCCGCTGCTGTCCTTGGGATACGGGATTTGTTCCATCGCGCCTTTGACATCGACAATACGGCATGTCATAAAAGGCATCGTTTCGTGACCCTGTTTGCCGTCAGGGTAAAACCGATACGACTGGTCATGGATTCCTTCATTCCACTGCAGCGCTTTTCCCTGCGAACGATGGTTATACGCATATTCCAACAGTCCCCGCTTGCCCTGTATCGTGGCATACACAAATTCGCCGCTGACAATCGTCGGTTCACCCAGATTGTAATACATATACGCAATCGGTTGGTCATCATGGAAGACGACGGCAATGTTTCCTTCTGCCAGCTGGGCTTCAATATGACTGCGCCAAGAAGCTTCATCCCGTACGGCATAGCCGGAAAGCGGCTTGGTATAGGCATCATATACAGCTGCCAGATACTGCCACTGGTCGGGACTATTGACAAAGGCAAAACGAACGGTCCTGTCCGTCAGCGGCCGCAGAGATTCCAGCGGCATCGTTTCTTTCCATTGATGGCAGTAGAGTTCGTATCCATAGGGCTGATAAAAGCCTGCTTTGGACGGCATGAGTATATTGACGAAATGACCGCGCCGCTTCATTTCTTTCAGCGCCGCTTTCAGTAATTGGCCGCCAACGCCGCCCCGTCTTGCCGCCGGATGGGTCGCCAAGCCGACAATATAGGACGTTGGGATGCATTTGCCGCGCAGCTTCAGTATATACGGATTTAAATGGGTTAAACAAGCCATTTCACCCCGTTTAAATCCCATTAATACATTTTCCGGCGTATAAAATTTAGAAAAGTACCATTGAAAAAACGGATTTTCCCGTGGTTCAAAGCAGTATGCCCATAGGCTTTCTACTGCATTTCTATCCTGCGGGCCAGCCAGACGAAATTCCATATCCATGTTGTTTCCCTTCTATTGTTTCAATGTAACATCGTATTTTTCAATAAACCGCACGGGGTTATATGATTCTTTGGAATGGCGCAGTCCCGGAATCCCCATGTCTTCTTCTCGGTTGATGTAGGTCGTATGACTCCAGGCATGGACAACAAATTCATGATTGATTACCTGATACAGCCCGCGAATCGTCGGGTCGCTCTTTTCAAAATGAATAATCGCCGTATCATCATTGAGCATTTCGCCAATAGAAAATGCTACGATTTTATTATACATGCGAATGGCGCCGCCTGTCGGCTGCAGTACATTCCAATTATTGAACACCGCTTCAATCGCCTGGCGTTCACCGGCTAATTCTTCATCATCATCTTGGTCTTCATGCTGTTCGTACCATGTCTTTTCCGCTTCAAGACATTCGCCAAAAATATCTTCTGTAATCGGAACGTACTCCCAGTTGCCAAAATACTGATTTCTAAAATGATTCAAGTTGTTTTTCTTCTGCCGATATTTTTTACCTGACAAATTAATCAGGTTCTGCGTTAAATATACATATTCATAGTTGTTGCGGTCCGGCGTGAAATCATAGCAGTCCGGACAGAGTGCGCGAATGCGTTCTACTGTTTCCGGCGTTACCCCTTTCATCAAAAAAGGATAGCCATGCGCGTCAAACCATTCATGCATTCGTTCTACCCCTTTGGCAAAGCTGCCGTCTTTGCGTGCAAACGGCGGAATCCAAAACTGTGTCTTGCCGCGGCCAGCACGGACATACAGCACATTGTCTTCTTCCGCCCATTGAATTTCATACGGATACTGCCAGGCAAACAAGGTCATAAACGTAGCATCCGCTTGTTCGTATCGTTTTTGACTGAAATAGTCGTCAATAATGGGCTTATCTTCCAGTCTAAATTCTCTGAACTCTATAATAGTAATTCCCCCTCATAAGTGAAAACACAGTACTTAGATTGAGACATATGGATTGTCTTTTATATAATAACGCCAAGGAAAATGTTTTCCCTTAACGGCGTAGTCAATATGAATGCGCGGCGTACGGACAACAGCCATCCGAGGCATCGTTTCCGGATGAGCAATACATAACGAACTGCCGCATAAATCCGCTTTATTGTCAGCCATGGTAATCTGCATCGCCCGGCATACTTTTCCCGGACCGTTGCTTACCGTCGGCTTCACCTGAGTCATATGCCGATTTTTCAACATCGCATCCACGCCTGCTACCGGCTCGACAGCCCGAATCAAAACAGCCTGGCCGCTGCCAGCAGGGGCAGTTACAACATTCATGCAGTGGTACATGCCATAAATAAGGTATACATAGGCAATACCGCCGGCAGAAAACATCGGCTCTGTGCGTTTGGTAACGCCGCGAAAACTGTGCGCGCCGTCATCAGCCTGCCGCCGATACGTGCCGCCATAGGCTTCTGTTTCTACAATACGGCCGATATACACCGCGTCTTCTGTGCGATGTATCAAATACTGTCCCAGTAATTTAGGCGCCACGACACAAGCTTTTTCTTGAAATTCCTCTTTTTTCCAAACCGTATAGTTTATCATTTTTTACGATACCCCAATGAATACGAAATTTCATACGCATACTGACTCAGTGTAAACAACATTTTCTGCCGTATGGAATCATAAAAACGCATCGTAGGACCGGCAATCGTCAATGAGGCCACCACTTGTTCTTCAAAGTTAAATATCGGAACAGACAAAGCAAACAGCCCATGTTCACTTTCGTCCTGCGTAACGGCATAGCCGTTATGGCGAATCGACGCAAATTCACTTTCCGACAAATGGCCATACTGAACAATCATACGGTTTCGTTCTTCTTTCGGAGCCCAAGCCAGCAGGATTTTGCCGGCAGCACCTTTATATAAAGGCAGTGATTCTCCCATGGGAATGACGCGCCGCAATGCATGACTGCTTTCTACATGGTCCAGGCAAATACGGCTGTCTCCCTCTGCAATATATACGCTGGCCGTTTCATTAAAAATCTGCTGCAGACGCCGCAGATAGGGCTTGGCCAGCGTAACGACATTTTCCGTCCAATGCGAAGAATATCCCAATGCCAGTGCTTTCGGACCCAGCCGATACTGCTTGGATGCATCATTACGGGTCAAATATTGACGCCGCTCCAACGTATTGACGATACGAAAGGCCGTCGATGTATTGAGCTGTGTCTGTGAAGCAATTTCCTTCAAAGTCAGCCCGGTATTGCACTCTACAAAAATATCCAGTACATCCAGGCTTTTTTCCAATGACTTCAATAAGCTAGTATGCCGCTCTGGCTGCTTTTCTTCCTTCATGGGACGTCACTCACTCTCTTTGTGCTCAGGATTTGACTTTCATGCCAATTTCCAACGATTCCGGCGGATCGACAACTACTTTATCGCCTTCCTGCAGGCCGTCAAGGACTACAATGCGGCCTTCTTCTTCATCACCTGTAAGGACAGACCGGGCATCTGCCAAGCCACTATCATTGACAATATATACAAAGTCACCACTGTCTTTGGTGCGGATTGCTGTTTTAGGTACTGTAATCTGTGAAACTTCCTGCGGCGTAGATACACGCACATGGTAAAACTCGCCGGGAACAAATAAATTTTTCGTATTATTAAATGTAATTTTAGCTGTATACGAACCGGTAGAGGCATCTTTTTCTGTAGCCAAATAGGTCAATTCCCCGGTTTCCGATTCTCCTGACGGCGCAATAACAGAAACCTGCAGCGTCCCGTTTTGTTTAGCCGCCTGCAAAGCAGAAACGTACATTTCCGGTACGGCAAACGTAGCTACCAAAGGCGACATCTGCTGAATCGTAGCCAATACATTGCCGGCTACGGCAACAGACGGGTTATCGGATACAGACGTAACTTTGCCGTCAATCGGCGAATAAATAGTCCCATTGCTGAGCATTTCTCTGGCAGATTGTACTGCCTGCTGCAGCTGCGCAATTTTTTCATGATCTACCGGAGCTGACTGCGGGACCTGTACGGTCTGCGTCTGTTGTGCTGCCGGCGCATTTTTAGACATCAGCTGGTTAAATTCAGCGCGGGAAAAATAGCCATCCTTGTAATACGCATTCAGCTGCGCTCTCTGACCGCTGTTATCTCCGCCGCCATCCCCGCCGGAAGCCGGTACGGTAACAGTCCGATAGGTCGTTGCTGCTGAAGAGGCAGCTACCAATTCCGCTTCTGCCTGGCTGACGCTGGCTTGGTACGGCGAGGTGTCAATTTGCACAACCGTTTCACCGGCTTTTACTTCCTGCCCCTTGGTAAGCGGTGCAGAAACCAGCTTGCCGGAAATCTTTGGGACAATCGTCGTCATATGAAGGGCTGTCATATTGGCATCCAGAGTCAGAGCTACTGGATGATCTGATTTATTTACAGTTTCCACCTTCGTAGAAACACTGTTGCCGCATCCAGATAAGCATGCCGCTGCAACAACCACGGTAAGAGCTAACGCAGCCCACTTTTTCAAATTCACGTTATCCCATCTCCATTTAAATCAAAAAAAGGTATAATACATCGTAACAAACAGTACGCCGGGCAATCCGAATATACCAATAATCAAACCGGTTGCCAACGTAATCGGTACCGTATGAAATCCTGCTAAATATCCATACGTATTAATCAAATGCAAGACCACAAGACCACTTAGGACATTCAAAACTAATCTGCGAACAGGTGCCAAAATCAGTTTATTCAGTAAAAACAAGGCAACAATGCCTACGCCTATCCACACATAATCCATAAGCTATACCTCACATTTCTTGTCGATTTGCAACAGCACCAGCCAACGTGGCTTCGTCAGCATATTCAATATCGCCGCCCATCGGCAGGCCGCGGGCAATACGCGTCACGCGGATTCCGGCTGTTTTCAGCAGACGGGCTAAATATAATGCCGTCGCTTCGCCTTCTACATCAGGATCGGTAGCAATAATAATTTCTTTTACTTCTGTATCGCTAAGGCGTTTTAGAAGTTCTTTAATACGCAAATCATCTACGCCAATCCCATCCAGCGGGGATAAGGCGCCGTGCAGTACATGATACAATCCGTGATAGTCGCCGCTGCGTTCAATCGCCATGACATCCTGCGGCGTTTCGACTACACAAATGGTAGATCTGTCCCGTTTACTGTCGCTGCAAATCGGGCAAGGATCTTGGGCTGATAAATTACAGCAAATAGAACAAAAACGCATCGTTTCTTTGGCATTGCGAATAGCTGCCACAAACGCGTTGACCTGTTCCGGCGGCTGTTGAACAATATAATAGGCCAGCTTGCGGGCTGTTTTGATGCCAATGCCGGGTAAACGACGAAATTGTTCAGTCAGTCTATCAATAGGCGTATCCATTAGAACATACCGGGAAGATGCATGCCGCCTGTAATTTTACCCATTTCCTGTGCCATCATATCGTCGACTTTTTTACTTGCTTCGTTGACGGCTGCTACTACCAAATCTTCCAGCATTTCTGCATCTTCCGGATCAATAATGCTCGGATCGATATGGACGCTTTCTACATTTTTTTCACCGTTCATCACCAAAGTCAGTGCACCGCCGCCGACAGTGGTTTCGACAGTGCGCTGTTTTAAATCTTCCTGCAGTTTTTTCATTTCTTTCTGCATTTTCTGTACTTTTTTCATCATACCTTGCATATTTCCACCAAACATATATAAATCCTCCTGTTTTATCTACTATTTTTTATCTTCTATATATATATTACAATCTCCCACCGTTTTGAGCAATGGTTCCAACAAAGCTCTTTCTTCTTGAGACATATCTTCTACCGTTGCCGGCTTGAGCTTAGGTTCCTGCGGCGCCGGTAACAGAGGCTTTTCTAATGCACGCCGTGAATCTGCTTCGTGTTCCACTTTCTCTTGCGGAGAGCCGTTCACTGCCGGCAGTTCCTCTTTTTTTTCAACGGGTTTCGATACGCTGGGCTGCGAAACAGCGGGCTGATTGTTTATACCTTGTTTACTGTTTTTTTTTTCGTAGGCAGCTAACTCTTCGTCGCCTTCCAAATAGCCTGTCATGTGGATAGTACCTTCCAGAATACTGGACAAGGCTGCATCAACAAATTTAAAATAATCTTCGCGATTGGCACGCTTAACCATGAACGCCGTTTTAAATGCGACGATGACCCGCCCTTCGCCAATATAAACGACACGGCCGTTGCGAATACAAGATAAGACAGCTTTTTTCTTTTCTTTATCCAAAATAGCGCACATCTGCTGCCATACCGTTTGATAAGCCGCTGCCTGTACGGCTTTGGCCGGGCTGGAAGAGACCGATGCAGCAGATGACGCCGAAGCACTGGGCTGGACTGCAGTATGCGAAACTGCGCTGTCTGACGACTTCCTGCTTTTTGCCTTTGGGGCGGCAGAGGGATGCTGTACTTCCGGCACGACAGGAGAAAGACTGGCCGTATATTCTTCATCAGGAAACGGAACGGCTTCTTCTGCAAAACCAGCAGGCCCTTCCTCTTCTTCCGGTATCGGAATATATTCCTGGGCTTTCGGTTTGGCTGCCGTACTGCCGTTTTGGAACACTATCTGTTCCAGTCGAGTCAGTCTGTCCAACACATCTTCCGGAACGGCACTTGCCGCTTGTCCTGCCAAGGCCGGCTGTCCCGCATCCTGCGTACGACTGGCCATCAGCAGTCCCATTTCTACAGCGACCCGCGGCACGGGAGAATTTTTAGCAGACAACAACGCTTGCTGCAGTACATTTAAAATGGCAAACACCCGCTCCGGCGTCATTTTCTTTGCCTGCGCCGCCAGTTCGTTCATCGAATCGGCATACGCCGCCAAGGTATCCGTCTGCGAATCGGCCTGATACAGCATAATAGCCCGTAAATGTTCCAACACTTCAGTCAGCAGCACTTGCGGTTCTTTTCCCATGCGTACTACATCGTCAACGGCTTTAATAATCACTGCGCCTTTTCCTGCAAAAACGGCATCCGTCAGGGAAAATAACCAATCACGGCCAATAAGTCCCAACAAATCACGGACTAATTTTTCATCAATCGTCCCTTCCGTGTTGCTGACGCATTGGTCCAGCATGCTCAACGCATCCCGCATGCCGCCATCAGCCTGCACAGCCAAAATATGCGCAGCCCCTTTGGTCAAATCGATATGTTCCTGGCCGGCTACATAGAGCAGTCTTTTAGCAATATCCTGACTGGTAATGCGGCGAAATTCATACCGCTGACATCGCGACAAGATTGTCATGGGAATCCGTTCCGGTTCCGTCGTCGCTAAAATAAAAATGACATGTGCCGGCGGTTCTTCCAACGTCTTCAGCAGTGCATTGAACGCTTCCGTCGTCAGCATGTGCACTTCATCGATAATGTATATTTTTTTATGTCCTTCAGCCGGCATAAATTTAATCGTTTCACGGAGCGTCCGAATATCTTCAATACTGCGGTTGGAAGCAGCATCGATTTCTACGACATCCATGGATTCGCCCTGTAAAATATGACGGCATACTTCGCATTCGTTGCAGGGATGCGATGTCGGGCCATGCACGCAGTTCATCGCACGGGCAAATATTTTGGCCGTACTCGTCTTGCCTGTTCCCCGCGGGCCGGAAAACAAGTAGGCATGAGCCACTTTATCTATATCAATCGCTTTTTGCAATGTTTCCGTAATATGTGACTGGCCTACAACATCTTCGAAGTTTTTCGGCCGCCATTTACGATATAATGCAATGTATGCCATGTTCTTTCCTCTCCATATACGAAAAAAAGCAGCTAACCGCTGCTTTTACCAACTGAAAAGTACTCGTGTATGATAACCCATCAGGTTTCCTCGTGGCACATGGAAATATCTACTTATTGCTGCTTCCTCTCGGACCTGACAAGGTTCATAGGTTCCCATTGCACAAGCCCCAACGGGTTACCACGCACCAGTACTTTTATTAAGTTAGCTATGTTATTATAGCGTAAATACAAGAAATTATCAAGAGTTTTCCCCTTATATTATAGTATTACATTGTGTCATAGCAGCTTGGCCGTACCATAGGTATCCTGCTGAATAGAAAAAACAAAGGGACCGCCGCACGAAGCGACAAGCCCCTTTGAGGTATTGCTTTATGAACTACCCAATAGGATAATTATTTATTCTGCCAAATATCAACACGACGGTTGTCAGCACGGCCCTGATCTGTATCGTTTGTGCTTACAGGATCTGTTTTGCCTTTATAGTCGAGCTGCATCTGAGAAGCCGGTACGCCCTGGCTCTGTGCGTATGCAGCAACGTTATCTACGCGGCGTTTGGAAAGGTCATCGTTATATGCGTTGGAGCCTTTAGCGTCTGTATTGCCGACGAGTTTGAATGTATCCTGCGGATTGGCTTTGGCAACCTGTACGAAGTGATCCATTTTAGCTTTTTCAGAAGCCAAAGGCTGGTCTTCGTCAAAACCGAAGTGAACGCTTTCTACATAGTAGTCATTTTTAGGAGCTGGTGCCGGAGTTTCTACAACTGGAGCCGGAGCCGGTTCCGGAGTAACAATAGGTTCCGGAGTCGGAGCTGGAGCTTCTTTATGGCCGCCGCCAAAACGATAAGAAAGGCCTGCAATAAAGCCTTTGTAAGAAATGTTCATATCATCTTTTACTCCAGCATAATCACCTTGATCAGCTAATTTCGTATTTAAATAACGATAGCCTGCATTGATATCGAGGTCCGGTGTAACGCTGTAGCCAAGACCTGCTTCCCACATAGCCGTACGCTGTGTGCCAAGAGCGCCTTTAGCGTAGAAATCGAGTTTATTAGCCAGAGGAGCTTTAGCAATCAAGCCGATTTGCGCAATGTTGTTGGTATTGCTGTAGCTGCTATCTTTAAAGGAATTTTTAACGCGATTCCAGCCGGCATACGCAGCAAAGTTTTTATTGATGGAGTATACGAGGTTTACTTCGTGTTCATCACCATCAGTACCAGACATTTCATTATTCGTGCCTGTTTTCAAACCATAATAACCATACTGTAATCCCCATTTGTCAGTCAAACCATATGTAAGACCGCCTTGGAAATTCCATTTGCTGTCACTGCTTACATCACCTTGTTGCCAACCAGTAACTTTATTGGAATCAACGGATGCCTTCGGGTTCCAAGCGCCGAGGTCTACCTGCCATTGGCCTTGTTCCCATTGTGTCTGCGGTGTTGCAAAAGCAAATGATGTTGCGCATGCTGCCATAACAGCGGCTAATACTAATGATTTTCTTTTCATCATAATCCCAGCTTTCTTATTTTTTGTAATACACACCAACGGTGTTCATTACATTACTATGTAAAGCATACCACAATATTGTTACAGTATTGTTACAATAGAACAAAAAAGCATAAAAAACAGGTGTATTTTACAAAAAATCATATATTTATTCTGCTGTTTCCCCTACATAAGCAATAATTTTGTCTAATACTGCCGGCAATTTTTCCGATACGCTGGCAATATGCACGCGTTCTGTCCGTTCGTGCAAATCCTTGCCCCATGGGCCTAACAGTAAAAACGGTATCTGCAGATGGGCCATTGCCGAAAAGTCAAACTGATAGGACTTACCCCATAATAAAAGGTTGTTTTCCAGCATCTTTTCATTCAAATCCGGTGATACACAACAATAACTGCAGTCTGAAATGCCGTTAAAATAATGACGGAATTGGACATCCGCTGCGGTTTTTACAGCCTGCATCAAACCGTCAAAACGCGCATCGCCTAGGGAACGGCTGTCAGCTGCCGGATAATACGGCGGAGCAAACGCAATGACTACCACAGGCTCTGTCATGCCAATGAAATGAAGGATTGTTTCAATCAAATGGATCGTTTCCTGCGCGTATGTGCTTTCCCCTTTTTGCAGGGCAAGAAAACTAGTATTTTTGACATTTTCATAAAATACGTCAAATCCCGGATAGGACATAGCCTGTTTCAATAATTCCGCGCCGCTGATAACCGGCATCGTCAGTTTGCTGTGCATTTTTTTCACCGTTTCATCTACAGCATGACGCGCTGCCTTCATCAGCAGGTACATGACGTCGTCCGGCGTCTTATCATACATCATAAAGTTGGCGCAGGCCGCTGCACGCTGCGGCAAAGACACATCATAATGCTCTTTGCGGTCCCGCAAATAAATCCATGCCGGCGGCGGCGTCATTTCACTGCCGCACGTGTCAATCAGTGACATATCACCTTCCGTATCTGCAATGAGATGCGCCATGACACCCAGCGGATTGATGCCTTGTCCGTAATTGCCAATATGAACCGATTTGCCTTGTACGACGACGACAGGAAGCAGTTTGCCTACGGAGCCGGTATACGAAATAAGCGTGCCTTTTTCTTTATCATTCGGTTCGCTGTCTACCAAAACCTGATACGACAAACCATAAGACGTTTTCAAATCCTGCAGTATAGACACGGCCATACGCATGCCTGCAGAATAGGATTCTTCATCAGGGAGAGAAATATACAAGAGGCTTACTTTCCCCGGATGGGCTGCATATTCTTCAAATACAGCCAGCTGTGCAGCGGCGCCGCCTTTCATATCACAAGCACCGCGCCCGACAAGCCATTCACCGCTTTGCAAATCAGCCAGCACATCTTCACTTTTTTCTGTTTTCAGCAAATCCTGCAGCAGTTCATCCGGTGCAAAGGCATGGCTCTGCATGCTTCCATACGGTTCTATGTCAACGACATCGTGATGATTCATAAAAATGACCGTATCCTTACTGCTGCCCGGAATAAGTCCATATACGACGGAACGGTCATGGGCATCATCCGGTATGTGAATCATTCCCCCTGTCACGCCCGGCATATGAGACAGCAGCTTTTGCAAATACTTTTCCATAGCAATTTCTTTTTCCGTATTCGTTTCACTGTCAACAGCAATCATTTGACGCAATACTTCCAATACTCTTTCGTTTCGTTTCATACCCCTGCACCTCATTTCTCATCTCATTTAAAAATCCATTTTTTACGAGATAAATAATTCCACACCGTAACAATCGCACTGGCCATAATTTTAGAAAGCATCGGATTGAGTCCCAGCAGCATAGGCGAAGTAAAAATCCACATCAGCAGCAAATTCCACCCCAGTCCCACAGCACTGACTAAAAATACCAACGATACTTCCGTTCCCTTATGATAGCGGCTGCCGCTGTCAAAGACGAAGCGATTGCATAAAAAATAATGATACAGCGTAGACGTAGCAAACGCCAGCGTCGTCGCGGCCAAAACAGTCTGCGTCTGCAGCGAAAATATGCCGACATGCGTTAAAACACTAAAAAATACAAAAAACAGTCCCCATTCCAACAATGCCGCGGAACCACCGACTAATAAATACATAAATATTTTCATATATTCATTGTGGGTGTAATCAAATCCAAATATTTTTTTCTGCTTCATGACCTACTCCATTTAGTATTGTCTTTATATTGAGATATTCATAACATATTTTAAATTATACGTCATTCAGTATATAAAATCCACACGTTTCCCCTCTTTTAGAAAAGGACAGTTTTATATATATTATGAACTTTTTGCATTACAAATCATTTTATTATGCTATTTTTAGTATTTCATTGCTTTTACCATCGGTGTATGATATTATGCAAGTGTAATATTTCTTATTACAAATTATTCTTTTGGAAAATATTAATTTGTAATTTTTCTCTTGCTGTTTTTGTATTATTTTCTAAGGAGTGACTGCATCATGAATTTCGAATTAACAGAACAACAACAACAAATCGTCAATCAAGCGCGTGAATTTGCTGCTAAACGTCTGGCTCCCGGCGTCGTCGAACGTGATGAAACATCAGAATTTCCATTACACGCATTCAAAGAATTTGGCAGCATGGGAATGTACGGTCTTTGCTACCCTAAAGAATTTGGCGGTACCGGTTTGGGATATGTTCCGTATATTTTGGCCGTTGAAGAAGTATCCAAAGTAGACGCTTCCTTTGGTATTGCCTTTTCCGTCAATACCTCTTTATATGGCGGCAGCATCATGTATTCCAACGCGGATGCAGAACAAAAGAAACGTTTCTTATCTCCCATTGCCAGCGGCCAATCCATCGGTTCTTTTGGTCTGACAGAACACAGCGCCGGCTCTGATGCCGCAGGACAAAAAACAATCGCTGAAAAAGACGGCGACGGTTATATTCTCAATGGCACCAAAATTTTCAATACCAATGGACCGCTGGCTGATTATACCGTTGTGTATGCTTTAACAGATCCTTCCATCGGAACGAAAAGCATGTGTGCTTTTGTCGTAGAAAAAGGAATGGAAGGATTTCATGTAGGAAAAATAGAAAACAAAATGGGCATTCGTTCTGCTCAAGTTTCTGAAATGGTATTATCGAATGTTCGCGTTTCAGCAGACCGCATGATTGCTAAACCCGGTGAAGGATTTAAACTGGCCATGAAAACATTGGACGGCGGCAGAATCGGTGTCGGCGCACAAGCCCTCGGCATTGCTGAAGGTGCCTTTAAAATTGCCGTTGATTATATGAAAGAACGGGAACAATTTGGCAAACCTATTTTCAAGCAACAATATTTAGCTTTCAAAATGGCAGAATTGTATGCCGATATTGAAAAAGCTAAATTGGTTCTTTACAAAGCTGCCTGCTTGAAAGAAGCCGGCAAACCGTTTACCACAGCAGCGGCTGTTGCCAAATTAGCCTGCACCGATGCAGCTATGAAAGTAACAACAGAATGCGTACAAATGCTCGGCGGCAATGGATATATGAAAGAATACCATGTAGAACGCATGATGCGTGATGCCAAAATTACCCAAATTTATGAAGGAACCAATGAAATTCAAAAATTGGTCATCTCCGGCGGACTTTTCCGTTAAAATATATTTTGTAACGATACCATCGTAATATCATCAACCTCTCATCCTATCCCCGTTTTACCTTTTCTTGGTAAAGCGGGGACAATGATGTATATACCATTTATGCTATATATATTTGAATTAAGAATAAAAGTCTGATATTTTTTTCACAAATTACTCGTCTTTTTCTAGCGAGATGCTTCATAATATGATAAACTATATACAAGTATAATTTGTAATGCGAAATATTATAATGGAAAGGAAGCATCATCGTGGAGTACACAAAATGTATCAACTTTTTATTAACGATTGCCCAGCATGAAGTCTTTCTTATATTTTCAGAAAACCTCTCACAATTCGGCATTACACCAGGGCAATACGGCGTATTAGCCTGTCTTTGGAAGGATGAAACGCTGACACCGAAAGAAATCGCCAACATTCTGCGTGTAGAAAATTCTACTATATCCGGTGTGCTGGATCGCATGCAAAAGCGCGGCCTCATTGACCGTATTTTGAATCCCAATAATCGACGCAGTATCAGCGTGAGAGCTACCAAAGAAGGATTGGCCTTGAAAGAACCGGTTCAAAAGAAGATTGAAGAACTAAACGACTTGGTTCTTCGTAATTTTTCTCCGCAAGAACGTGAAGAAATTCTCTCTTTATTAGGGCGTATTGGGCATTTACAGTTGGAACAACGGTAATGAAAAAATCCGCAGCCATCGGTAGGCATGCGGATTTTTTTATTGTATTTTCATGCCTATTTTTCATGGGACCCATTCCTTTATATCGCTTGACCTCGTTTATAAATCATGGTATTATTTTGTTGGAATAATTTATATTACAAATTATTTCTAAATAGTAGTTTTACTATACTCTTCAATCTAAATCGTGTACAAGTCTTTTCTTCTCGATATAATGACGCTGAATAATGGGCTCCCATCCTGATATTCAGCCAATGTACACACCCACTAAAAAACCACTCTTCCTGACCAGAAGAGTGGTTTTTTTATCAAGCAAGCATGTGCATCAGCATATACCTGTCAGCATGTAGAAGAATACGGCAAAGAATGCTACGACAACTTTCAGCAGTGTAATCGCAAACATATCTTTATATGCTTCTTTATGAGTCAAACCGCAAATAGCCAACGTGGTAATAACAGCACCGTTATGCGGCAGGCTGTCCATACCGCCGGAAGCCATTGCAGCAATACGGTGAACGACTTCAGGAGGAATCCCTACAGCAGCGGTTTCTGCCAAGAAGTGATTGCCAAAAATGTCCAGGGCAATGCTTAAACCGCCGGAAGCAGAACCGGTAATACCCGCTAAAATATTAACCATCAACGCTACGTTGAAAAGAGGCATGCCGTCGCCAATTCCCAGCAGGGCATCGGCAACTTCCAAGAAGCCCGGCAAAGAAGAAATAACGTTGCCGTAGCCAACTTCTGATGCCGTATTCATAATAGCCAGCAAAGAACCTAAAGCGCCAGCATTTAAAGCGGCTTTAACACTTGTATTTTTGGATAAGAATTTCCGGCCTGTAGCGCAGGCGATAATAATAGCAGCAAGAAGACCGAGAACGAGAGCCCAAATAGCAACAACGTTGTGTACGTCTTTAGCAACTAACGGCAAGTTCATTGCTTTGAAAGGAGCAAGCAGTGCGTTGTCCCACTGGAAAACCATAGAGAAGTAAAAGTTCATTGCCAAAACGACAAGCAGCGGTACAACAGACAACTGCCAAGGCGGTAATTTGGCATCCGGATCAATCACGGTTTCATTAATCGTATGATTGCCGTATCCTTCGCCGTTTTTCTTAAAGGTTTTACGGCGCCATTCCAAATAGAGCAGGCAAAGAACAATTAACAGCGTGCCGCAAATCAAGCCTAAAACAGGGGCCGCAAAGGTCGTCGTTCCTAAATAAATGGTAGGAATGATGTTTTGAATCTGCGGGGAACCGGGATAGCAGTCCATCGTAGCTGTAAATACGCCGGCAACAAAGCACGCTGGAATCAAATGCTTTGGAATATCGGCTTCACGGAACAAAGCAGCTGCAAACGGATATACTGCAAACGCGCAGACAAACATGGAAATACCGCCGTAGCAAAGAATCATGCAGGCAAATACGACAGCAAATACGGCTCTGTCTTTACCAATCAACTGAATCGTCTTCATAGCGATACTGCGAGCCATGCCCGTTTCTTCCATAACTTTACCAAATACAGCCCCTAAAAGGAATACTGGGAAGAAGGATTTGATATACGTTACGGCTTTAGCCATAAATAATTCTGTATACCCCGGTAAAATCGGAAGTCCAGAAAAACTAGCGGCAAACAATGCGAATATTGGTGCAAATAAAATAACAGAAAACCCTTTATACGCAAATGTTACCAATAAAAACAAACTTAAAACAATTGCAACAATTTCCATACAAACACTCTCCTTTTTTATGTTTTTTCATAGCGCGTATTCCATGCATTCATCATACAAAAAGGAGAATGTGAATAAAAGACCATAGTCTTGCCCTTTATTGCTGTTTTTCCTAGTTATGTCATTCTTGGAATTCCATATACGTTTTATAAAAGATACCGCATACTGCATCTTTTTGCTAATAATTGTACAATATATTATATATTTTGGGTATATTGTGGTTTATTTATATTTCTAAATAAAAATATATGCTCATAAAAAAGGCCTTTATGCACACCAATGTGATAAAGGCCTTTTTGTCCATTTATGGAATTTTTCTGTCTTTTTACTTTAATTTAGCCGCTACATCAGCCGTAATGTCCTGTGACTGTCCGTCTACTACAGACCCTTTCAAAACAATATAATCCAGATTTTTTTCCTGTTTTACTTGTTTTGTCTTTTCTAAAATGTCTTTTTCCAAAGGACTGAACAAATCAATCCGCTGTTTATTCAGCTGTGCATTGTATTTTTGCACCAACGCTTCCTGAGCTTTTTTATCCGACGTTTTCTTCACTTCATTTTGGAAATCTTTTTGTGCTTTCTGGACATCCTTCTGCCACGTCGTCACGGTCTGCTGAAATTTGGGATGACTCTGCAGCAGCGCTGATATATCAATCGTGCCCAATCCAGCGGCAAATGTAGAACCCATCGTTCCCATCGTCATCATTGCGGCCATAACAGCTGTCATTATTTTCTTATTCATTAGTACCTGCCTCCTTATACCAAAATACACTGTACTTTTATTCTTCTACGCCTGTGAGTTCCAAGCATTCTTTACGTACGCCGTCTTCACAGGAGCGCATAGCTAAGATAGTCTTGTCAAACAAATCATTTAAATCCCAGCCCAGCATGTCTGCCCCTTGTTTGATAATATCACGGGAACAGCCGGCGGCAAATTTTTTATCTTTAAATTTTTTCTTCAAACTTTTAACTTCCATGTCCTTTGTACTTTTAGAGGGACGCATCTTGGCAGCAGCCCAAATAAGGCCCGTCAATTCATCAGCCGCAAAAAGAACCTTTTCCATTTCCTGTTCCGGCGCAACATCTACACAAATGCCGTAGCCATGACAAACTACCGAATGGATAAAGGCATCACTGGCATTGATTTCTTTTAAAAGTTCCGGTGCTTTCTTACAGTGCTGTTCCGGATACATTTCAAAATCCACGTCATGCAATAATCCTACGAGGCCCCAATACTCAGCTTGGTCGCCATATCCAAGTTCATTGGCATACCAACGCATTACGCCTTCTACAGTAAGCCCATGCATAATATGAAACGGTTCTTTATTATATTTCTGCAACAACTGCAATGCTTCTGTTCTGTCCATGCTAAAAATACCTCCCCATATCAAACTAAAAGATATAGCCTATTATATCATATAAACAAAATCTGAAAACTCATTTCATTGTAAAACGACCTTTTTTTGTACTATTTCTTCATAAAACAGCAAAAATACAGATATTTCCTGTTTGTAAATGCCCTGCCGCATCCATAACGTTTTTTTAGCAAATATTTTTTACTATTTTCTTCTATTTTAACTATTGTTTTCGATATTTG